>NZ_JAWONS010000251.1:0-413 GCF_033342255.1 Clostridium boliviensis | reverse complement strand
GCCGGACCAGGTTTTTTCCCAGAAGATGATGGGCGACGGTTTCGCAATCGATCCGGCGGAGGGGGTCGTCGTCTCTCCCGTTGAGGGGGAAATCGTCAATGTGTTCCCCACCAAACACGCCATCGGCATCCGCTCCAAAGGCGGGCGGGAAATTCTGATTCACATCGGGATCGATACCGTCAACTTGCAGGGAGAGGGTTTCAAGTCCTTTATCGCTGAAGGGGATGCGGTCAAGCCGGGTCAAAAGTTGATGGAAGTGGATCTGGACGTGATCCGGGACAAGGCGCCCTCCCCCATCACCCCGGTCCTGTTCACCAACTTACAGGAAGGACAAAGGGTGGAGCTGAAGAAGTCCGAGGCCCGGCAGGGCGAGGAGAAAATTGTGGCAATAACTTCCCAATAAGCGGTTCGAG
>NZ_JAWONS010000250.1:0-412 GCF_033342255.1 Clostridium boliviensis | reverse complement strand
GTCACCTTTGAAACATTCCCCATACCTATTCCCCCCTGTGGTCGCTCCGGGGAGGAGAAGAAAAAACGCCTTTAGCCCACGAAGGACCCAAGGCGCTCCTGTTCCGACGCTCCTCTGTCTCCGTCCCTCGGGCTCGAAGCAGAACCTTTTTCCGTTGAATCGAAGGATTCTTCGGTGCAGCTCCCGGAGGATGCCGCCTTCCTCATTAAGGGTAATCAAAAAGAGCGGATTTCGCAACCTTCACGGATTTCCGCCGAGTAAACCGAAATCAATCCCTCTTCGGTTTCCAAAAGCAGCGCCCCATCCTCTTTCAACCCCCGCACCACCCCCGATCGAAGGCCCTCGGGCGTCCGGGCCGTGACCAAGTGGCCGATCACGCCCGACAGCTCTTCCCAGGCCCCGCGGACGGCCG
>NZ_JAWONS010000249.1:0-517 GCF_033342255.1 Clostridium boliviensis | reverse complement strand
ATAGAAGAAAACGCTAACCACCACGGCGGAAATGGTCAGGAGAAAAGCAAGCATCATCATAATCGTCCCATTTTCAGCGGTGTAGCCGGGAATGCCGTTAATGGCTTCTTGTTTGGTGGCCGTTTCAATGCCCTTCAGCGATTGATCGATCTTTTCCGGAGAGATGTTTTTCCCCTGGAGCATAATGGCGTTGACGGGTTTGTCGATCCCCATATCTGAGCCTGGCGCTGCAAAATGAAGCTCACGCCACATATCCAAAGTCATAAAAATCGCCGGCAAATGGTTGAAGGATTGACCTTCCACAAAACCAACCACTTTGAGGATCTGCGTCGTTCCCTCAATTTCAAGGGTGTCTCCCAGTTGAATGCCTGAATCTTTCAATGATGCATCGACGATGACTCCGGAGTCCTTCCCTTTGGCAAGCCCCTTCCCCTCAAGGGTCTCGGGTTCCAAAAATGTGCCCGGTTGAATTCCAATCAGGGAAACGTCAATCTTTTCATCATCGGACGACATATTT
>NZ_JAWONS010000248.1:0-14478 GCF_033342255.1 Clostridium boliviensis | reverse complement strand
ATTAATTCATCGCATTCTCTGACATATACAAAGCCCCGGGAAACAACTTCAGGTCCTGAAATCACCTGATTACTTCCCTTTTGCATTCCTATAATAACGATCAATAAACCATTTGCGGATAAATTTTGTCTGTCCTTAATAACAATATTACCAACATCACCGACCCCAAGTCCATCAACTAACACTTCTCCTGCTGTTACCTGACCAACAATGCCGCCCTCTTTCTCTGAAAGCTCTAAAACATTTCCTGACTGCAGAATAAATATATTATTATCCGGTATTCCCATGGATTGTGCCAGTTTTTCCTGTGCCTTAAGATGCTTGAATTCTCCATGCACCGGTATGACGTATTGTGGTTTCAGCAGAGCATATATGAGTTTCAGTTCCTCCTGGCATGCATGCCCGGAAACATGGGTGTCCTGGTAGATGACTTCAGCGCCTTTTCTGGAAAGATCATTAATGATTCTTGCAACTGCCTTTTCATTTCCGGGAATCGGAGTAGAACTTAAAATAACCTTATCACCTGGCCGGATTATTATCTTTTTATGGGTTGAATCCGCCATTCGTGATAACCCTGCCATGTTTTCTCCCTGGCTTCCCGTTGTAATGATGACCAGCTTCTCATCCGGGTATTTTTTCATTTCTTCTACTTCAATAATTGTATTTTCAGGTATTTCAATATAGCCCAGTTCAGAAGCCACCTTAATCACATTGACCATGCTTCTTCCCTGAATCACGACTTTTTTACCAAATTTATAGGCTGTACTGATAATCTGATTTACTCTGTCTACATTTGACGCAAAAGTTGCGATAATCATCCTGCTGGAAATATTTTCTGTAAAAAGAATATCAAAGGTCTTGGCAACCTTCTGTTCCGATACGGTAAACCCTTCTCTCTGTGCGTTCGTACTGTCACACATAAGAGCAAGGACTCCCTTCTTTCCGATTTCGGCAAATCTCGGTAAATTAATGACATCACCAAATAACGGGGAATAATCTATTTTAAAATCACCTGTATGTAATATGACTCCTGCAGGTGAAGTAATTGCCAGTGCGGATGCATCAGCAATACTATGATTGGTTTTTATAAATTCCACCCGGAAAGCACCTGAATTAATTGACTGCCCATGCTTTACTACTTTTCTTTTCGCGTTTTTGAGTAAATTATGCTCCTTCAGCTTAAGCTCAATTAGTCCGTGCGTCAGCTTCGTTGCATAGACCGGAACATTTAAATCCTTTAATATATACGGAAGTGCACCGATATGATCCTCATGACCATGGGTGATAAAAAATCCTTTCACTTTATCCCGGTTTTTCAATAAATAAGTAAAATCAGGGATTACCAGATCAATTCCCAGCATATCATCCTCTGGAAACGATATTCCGCAATCCACCACAATAATACTGTCTTCATATTCAAAGGCAGTTATATTCATACCAATCTTTTCAAGTCCACCAAGGGGAATGATTTTTATTTTTTTCTCCTGCAGTTCCTTTTCCTTCATAGAACCAAACCCTTTCTGCGATTTTACGCAACAAATATACCTTCTCAAGTTAAATAACAGTTATCAGCTCTGAACCGAATCATCGCTCACTACGATGATCAGTCTACATACTCCGGCATAATGGAATATTGCAGGGATGTTTTTTGAAGCAGTTTCTCACAGGCCTCACTCAGCCCTTCTATTTTGATTTTAACATGCTTTTCACTATACTTCATAATTAATTTGTCAAACGCATCCCCTGCCGATTCATCCCAGAATTTAAGGTGAGTGACATCAAGACCTATGGTCTGATTGCTAATATCAAAATCAAACTTTTCTAAAAAATGAGTGGTTGATGCAAAGAACAGCTGACCATAGCAACGGTAAATAATACCTTCTTCTGTTTCGATCTTTTCAACCACGGTCTGGGATATCTTATATACAAAGAACAAAGCACTCATAATAATACCGACAACAACTCCATACGCCAGATTATCCGTCAATAATACAATCGCAACCGTTGTCACCATAACTGCAGTGTCGGTCTTAGGAACTTTTGTCATTCGCTTAATAGAATGCCAGTCAAAGGTTGCAATGGAAACAATAATCATGACTGCAACAAGTGCTGCTATCGGAATCTGAATAACCCAGCTGTTTAACGCAACAATAAAAATCATCAAAAATATGCCTGATAAAAAAGTGGACAATCTTCCTCTGCCACCTGATTTGTGATTAATAACGGATTGGCCTATCATAGCACAGCCTGCCATCCCTCCGAAAAAGCCTGTAACAATATTCGCCAGACCCTGTCCCATACATTCTCTGTTTTTATTGCTTTTTGTATCTGTCATTTCATCTAACAGCTGTGAGGTCAGCATGGATTCTACCAAACCAACAACCGCCAGTGAAAGGGAAACAGGAAAAATAATTTGAAAGGTATTCATATTAATCTCTATATCAGGTAATAGAAAAGCAGGCAATGTTCCTGCAATATCACCCATGTCGCCAATTCTTGTAACATTCATCTCGGCAGCAATGGTAATAATTGTCAATAATACAATTGCCACAAGGGGAGCTGGTATTGCCTTGTTCACTTTCGGGAAGTAAAAAATGATTGCCATTCCAGCTGCGACCAATAGATACATGGTTATATCAGCACCTATAAAATGAGACAATTGGGATTTGAAGATCAAAATTCCTAATGCATTTACAAATCCGGTCATTACAGGGCTTGGTATAAACCGAAGCAGATTACCTGCTTTTAATAATCCCATTATCATTTGAAGAATACCTGCTAAAATAGTGGCGGCTAACATATATTGTATTCCATGTTCCTTCACTAAACCGGCTAATACTAATGCCATGGCTCCTGTTGCCCCTGAAATCAGGCCAGGTCGCCCTCCGGCAATTGATGTTACAATTGCGATACAAAAGGAAGCATACAATCCAACCATGGGACTTAACCCGGCAAGCAGTGCGAAACCGATTGCTTCAGGAATCAGCGCAATTGCTACTACAATTCCTGCCATACTATCATTTTTAACATTTCCAAACCATTCTATTCTAACTTCTTTCATGAACTCTCCTAGTATTATATTTTTATGTCAATTTGTTAACGCTGAATTATAGACTCCTGTTTAAAAATCGATGAATTTTATCATCCGGTTTCATCAACTCGCTGATTGAAGTATTATGATTCAGAGTCTCAATAAGCAAGGCTATAAATTTACTCATATCCGTAGAGATATAGTAAGGTCTGGACAGGACCTCTGGAGACTGATATGTGAGATTGGTAGAGATAATCCTGTAAATCAAACCTTGTTCATAAGCTTCATCAAATTTTTTCAGTCCACCGGTAAATAGACCAAATGTTGCACAGACAATGATACGTCCGGCCTTTCGTTTCTTTAATTCTTTTGCCGTATCAAGGATACTGCCACCGGAAGCTATCATATCATCAATGACTATTACATCTTTTCCTTCCACATTAGTACCTAAAAACTCGTGGGCTGCTATTGGATTGGAACCATCTATAATGATTGAATAGTCTCTCCTTTTGTAAAACATTCCCATATCGACACCCAGAATATTGGCATAATAAACTGACCTGCTCATTGCTCCTTCATCCGGGCTGACAATCATCGTATGTTTCGAATCCAGTTTTAAATCGGGTATGTTTCTGACTAAAGCCTTTATAAACTGATAGGTTGGCCAAATGGTTTCAAAGCTTTTTAACGGAATCGCATTTTGAACACGGGGATCATGGGCATCAAAGGTAAGAATGTTTTCAACTCCCATATTCGTTAATTCCTGAAGTGCCAAAGCACAATCCAGAGATTCCCTGGAACTCCTCTTATGCTGCCTGCCTTCATACAAAAATGGCATAATTACAGTCAGTCTGCGGGCTTTTCCGCCAATTGCCGCTATGATCCTCTTTAAATCCTGAAAATGGTCATCCGGTGACATTCTGTTTTTTTCTCCGCACACATTATAACTAATGCTATAATTTGATACATCTGCAAGAATAAATATATCCTTTCCTCTTACACTTTGTTTTATAGTGCCTTTTGCTTCCCCCGTTCCAAATCTGGGACATTCTGCATCTAAAAGATAAGAACTTTTACTGTATTTTTCCAGCTGTAATAAGGAATGGTTGCCATTCTTATCCCCATTTCTCCAGTCTACGATAAAATTATTCACCTTATTTCCTATAGCTTCACTGCTTTTCAACGCTATAATACTCAACTCACCCACTGGTAAAAAATCTTTTTCTATATCTGTCTGCGACATTTTTCCTCCATATCATTGTAAAATACTATCATTATCCGTGTAGTTAATAAAGGATATCGAATCTTTCTTACCATAAACGTACAGTCTGTGAAGTGCTCTTGTCATGGAAACATATAAAAGTTTTAAATCAAGGGCTTCTTCCTTATAGGTATCCTCAATATTGATTATAAGTACTGCATCAAATTCCAATCCTTTTGAAAGATAAGAAGGAACAACAACAATATTGTGATCATATTCTTCCTCTTTTCCTTCCAATAATTTCGTTTTGATTTTCCCTCTTTTACGAAACTCTTTATAAATATTTCTACATTCTCTCGGAGTCTTACCAATGATCGCAATCGAACTATAACCTTCCGTCAATAATTCTTCTACCTTTTTTTCGGTCTTACTAATGATCTCATCTTTAGAGTTGAACTGTATAACAGAAGGCTTTTCACCATGCCTTACGACAGGCTTAGCCAGTATCACTTTTTCATCTGGAATCAGTTTGATTACTTCATTTGCCAAATCCATGATTTCAATGGTCGTTCTGTAACTCTGTTCAAGCTTTAAATATCGACTCTTATCAGAATCAAATATATTATTTAAAACATAGTCCCAGTTTTGGATGCTTCGGTATGAATGAATTCCTTGGGATAAATCACCTAAGATTGTAAACAGCTGTGTCTTAAAAATCTCCTTTAATGCATAAAATTGAAAATGACTAAAATCCTGCGCTTCATCAATCACAACATATTTAATGTCTATTTCTTTTTCAAAACCAAATATTCTATGCTTCATATAGACCAATGCAGACAAATCCTCTAATTCTACCTGCCTTTTGTCCAGCAAATTTACAGACTGCCGGCACATATACGTAAGAAATTTCTCATCCAGCTCAGTATCTGCGTATTTTTGTAATAATATTTCTGAGGAAATAAGGTCTCTGTAATATTCAAATAAATCACGTTTATCAAATTTAGCAATGTATTTTTTTACCAGGCTGGCGGAAGACTTCTTAATCACTGCTGCCGCTTCATCTCTTTGATGAATCAATTCTACAATTTTCAGGCGCCGTTCCTCGCCTTCCGCTTCTTCTCTTCGGATTTTGTCAATCTGTTCATCATAAAACTTTTCTATACCTTCTAAAATTTTTCCTTTATTCTTTTTCAAACTGTAGGTAATATGTTTCTTAACCTGCTCGATTCTCTTATATATCGGAAGGTGATTATATTCATTTAGAAAAATGTTTTTTATGGAGATTTTATCTAGAATGACATATTCCTCTAAACTGAAATCTTCATCAGGAACAAAATTTTGTTCTAGCTCATTCAAATATCTGTCTATAATATCCTTATACTCCATTGAGCCTTTAAAAGATGCTGTTTTAACAAGAAACTGCTGTTCATTATCTTTATTATCATTTTGATTTTCAATGATAGATATCAGCTTTTCATCCGAATCCACTAATTTATATTTATGACCAATCAGCTCAAAAATGTAATCTGTAAAAGTAGTTTGTATCACCTTATCTGCCCCAAGCTCCGGCAAAACCTCCGAGATGTAGTTTAAAAATAATCTGTTGGGAGCTATTATCATAAAATTTTCTGGGTGAAAAGATTTTTCGTAAGTATAGATTAAGTATGCGATACGATGCAGCGCAATTGTGGTCTTCCCGCTTCCCGCAACACCCTGTACTACCAGTGGATTTGAGATATCCGATCTGATTATGTCATTCTGCTCCGATTGTATTGTAGAAACAATATCTTTTAATCTATTATCTTTATTTTCTCCTAAAGAGGCCTGTAAAAACGTGTCCGTTGCAGTAATATCCACATCCATAATACCTTCCAACGTTGAATTTTCAATCGTATACTGCCTTTTCAGCGATAGATTTCCTTTCATCGTTTGTGATACAGCTTCGTAAGTTACTTCCCCAAGTCTTCCATCGTAATAAACACTTGCCAATGGGGATCTCCAGTCAAGAATCCACCATTTATTTGTTTCTTTATGATATAAGGACATTTTGCCTATATAAAATTTCTTATAGTTATCTTCATCCTCCTGCTTAAAATCGATTCGTGCAAAATACGGTTTTTCCTTAACAGCTAATAATTTATCGTAATTTTTTTCCAATTCTTCAATTAATGTTGAATATAGCATAATTGATGCATAACTCTGGCTGCTATCTAAATAATCCAAATCCACATAGGCCTGCTTTATTTCTTCCTTATGATTAACCCTGCTCGACTCAGCTGCTTTTATTGCACCTTTAATATAGGCAATTGTATCCTCCAGTCTTTTCTTTTCTTCCCTATAATCAGGATGCTCCTTTATAGACATACTCATCTCCTTTTCTATTGTAAATGTTCGCAAAAATAAATCGTTATTCTGCGGCTGCCAATAGCGACTTCGCAAAACACCGATATTAATTCTCCTCTTAAATATATTTCCCTTTTATAAGGACTCTTACTCACCTTATATACCTGGCTCTGCACCCTAAAAATACCACATAATTGCTTCCGTCACTGATGTTGGCATTTCTTTTCATAGGATACTGCTATTCATCAATAACATCATCCTCTAAAAGCTTTGCAATGAACAAAAACATAGCTGCCAACCTGCATTGTACTTTTTTTCTTCTACTACCGTTTATATTATTATAACATACTATAATTCATAATTGAATAGTAATTTTACTTATAATTTATTATTTTTTAATTCAATCTATTATAAACTATCGCAAAAAAAGACCAACTAAGATTATTTCATCCTAATTGATCCTATATAATTTACTACACTTATTTAACTGTATTTACAAATTCATCAATTCTTTTTGCTATATCATCCCGCAATTTTCTTGCCATTTCCAGTTTTTCTTCCTCTGTCCCTGTAAAATCGTCAGGATCCCTAAATTCCCTCCAGCTTAATCTTGTAACATTTCCCGGAAAGATTGGACAATCCTCTTCTTCTCCTCTGTTACAAACTGTAATTACATAATCATATTTTCTTCCCTGGTTATAAAAATCCAATAATTCATCAACACTCTTATTCGATATATCCAGGCCATATTCCTTCATCACTTCAATAGCCAGAGGATTAATGCTTTTCTTTCTGAAGCCTGCACTTTCTGCCACAAAAGACCCTCCATATTTATGATTCAGGATTGCATCAGCAATCTGACTGCGGAACGAATTGGAAACACAGACAAACAAAACTTTTATTTTTTCTCTTTCCATAGAATCCCCTTATATAACAGAATCTCATGTTATATTACCTTTCCTTGTTGTATTAAACATTTTGCAAACAGATATTTTAACTATACCAAAGAAACATTATCGTATCTATCATAAATAAGTAAAATAAATGTAAATACAATTACTTTTTCAGCCTGTTCTTTAAATCAATGATTTTGCTCTCGATTATCTGGATTGTTTTCTCAAAAAACATATCACTTTTACCGGTGGGGTCATCTAGCCCCCAGTCCTCTCTTGATTTACACGGAAGAGCCGGACAATTCACATTACAGCCCATCGTGATAACGACATCCGGATTTGGTATTTCACCAATCAGCTTATTTTTCTGGGTTTCCTCCATATCAATTCCATAAAGCTCTTTCATTAACCTGACCGCATCCGGATTGATATGATCCTTTAACTCTGTTCCCGCCGAATAACTTTCAAACACATCATTGGCAAGATGTTTTCCCAGTGCTTCTGCTATCTGACTCCGGCATGAATTGTGTACACATATGAAGGCAACTTTCGGCTTATTATCTGTTATCATTTCACTCATTTTTATTAACCTCGTTTTTATTGTTTGAATTTATTATTTTGTATCCCGGCCAGTCCGCAGCACCATGGCAAATGAGTCAAGAAGCTCTGACTCCTCAATCTCTGCAGCCATCTTCTCAATATCATAAGGTACTCTGACAAACTCAGCCTCAACTGTTTCTCCTATGGTAAGGATGCAGTAGCATGCCCTGTTATCCCCATCTTTTGGTCTTCCAACGCTGCCCGCATTAATAAAAAGTTTATCTTTTACCTTTTTTACATATGGGATATGGGTATGACCAAATACAATCATATCTTCTTCAAGCTCATCTGCAATTTCTTCCTGCTTCTCCGTATTATCTTCGTAAACATAATCTGTAATAGAAACAGGGCTTGCATGGGTAAGCAGTATACGCTTTCCTCCTGCCTTAATTGTGATCTGTTCCTCAAATTCTCTTAAGAATTCTTTGTTTTCATCACTGGTATGTTTCACCGTCCAGCTAAGTGCATTTTTCGTCTTATGCTTATCACTGTCTGATTCAATGCTGCAGCCACAGGTCGGCAGATAAAATCCCACTGCTTCATCGTAGTTTCCTAATATTGAAGTAATTCCCAGTTCTTTGATCTGGTTTATTACATCATCAGGTCTTGTACCATAGCCAACAGAGTCTCCCAGGCAATACACATCTTCAAGACTGATTTTTCTTCGTTCAATATCTTTTAGAACATTTTTAAATGCCTCCATGTTTCCATGTATATCTGAAATAAATACGATTTGTTTATCCAAATCTTCACCTCATTTCTAAGGACTCATTTTTACCACGCTAATAATTCATGCAGTTGAATTTCTCCTCGGAAGCATCTTTTACCAGCTCATTTGCCGTATTTAGTATCGATTTTATTTTTTCATCTTTTACACTGTAATAGATAAACTTTCCTTCCTGTCTTGCTTCCACAAGATCTCCTTCACGGAGACATTTTAAATGGTTCGAAATTTTGGGCTGACTGAATCCTGTATAATTAATAATCTCAGAAACAGTCTTTTCACTTTCCAAAAGACTTTCAAAAATACATAATCTGTTATAATCAGCAAATCCTTTAAAAAACTTACTAATTAATTTAAGTCTCATAATATCTTCGTTCGTTATATGCTGTTCCATCATAACCCTTCTTTCATAAAATCATATATCATAATACGTTAATATGATTTTACCACCTATCAATTGGATTTGCTATTCTTTTATTGGGTTTTTTTATCCAAACTTCCCACTGATATAATCGTCTGTACGTTTATCTTCAGGTTCTGAAAATAAAGAAGATGTTTCACCATATTCAACCAGATTTCCGTTTAAAAAAAATCCTGTTCTATCAGAAATTCTGACTGCCTGATGCATAGAATGTGTAACAATGACTACGGTATACTCTTTTTTTAGATTTTGCATAAGATCTTCTATTTTTAATGTGGCAATGGGATCTAAAGCAGAGGTCGGCTCATCCATTAATATGATTTCCGGTTGGACCGCAATGCAGCGGGCTATGCAAAGTCTCTGCTGCTGTCCGCCGGATAATTCAAGAGCAGACTTGCCCAGCTTATCTTTTACTTCTTCCCATAGAGCGGCTTTCTTTAAGCTTGTCTCTACTATCTCATCCAACACCTTTTTATTTTTTATACCATGTCTTTTTGGAGCATATATGATATTGTCATAAATGGATTTGGGAAACGGATTAGGTCTTTGAAACACCATACCGACTTCTTTTCTCAGATTAATAATGTCATACTCTGCATCAAGGATATTTTCTCCATCAATCCATATCTGCCCTTCCCATCTGCTTCCATCAATCAGATCATTCATTCTGTTTATGGTACGTAAAAAGGTGGATTTCCCGCAGCCTGACGGTCCTATCAAAGCAGTTATTTTTTGTTTTTCTATATCCATATTAATATCATTCAAAGCTTTTGCATTTCCATAGTAAAAGCTCAAGCCCTCTACTTTAATCTTGGATTCCATAATTCCCTCATTTCTTAAGTTAATCGATTCTCTTCTGATACTTATTCCGCAAAATTATTGCAATTGCATTGGCTGATAACAGCAATACCATCAGCACCATAATACCAGCTGCTGCAACATTCTTAAATACAGCCTGTGGTCTGGAAGTCCAGTTAAAAATCTGTATAGGAAGCACGGTAAAGGAATCCATTGGTCCATTTGGTAAAAAAGCAACATACCCCGCTGCTCCTACCATAATTAGAGGAGCAGCCTCACCCATTGCTCTGGAAATCGCCAAAATGGAACCGGTTAATATTCCAGGCAAGGCAAAAGGCAGGGTTACTCCTGCTATTGTTCTCCATTTGGTCATTCCCAATGCGTAAGAACCTTCCTTCAGGTTCATCGGTACGCTTTTTAGTGCTTCTCTGGAAGAAACAATAATGGTTGGCAGAATCAGGATGCTTAAAGTCAGAGCACCAGACAAAATACTTCTGCCAAAATTCATGAACCTTACGAAGACTGCCAATCCCAGCATTCCATATACGATAGACGGTACTCCTGCAAGATTGGAAATATTAAGTACAAGAAGTTTATAAAATCCACTTTTTCTATTTGCATATTCCTCCAGATAAACGGCGGTTCCAACACCTAACGGAAGCGCAATCAGAGCTGTAATTCCTATAGTCCAGATACTTCCTGTTAAAGCAGAATAGATTCCCGCTTTTTCCGGGCTTCTGGAGGGCATACTGGTAATAAAATCCCAGTCCAGCCACTTCATTCCTTCGCTGAATATCTGATAGAGAAGAAGGAAAAGGACAGTAACAGAAAACAAAATGGACGATAATAATACTATGTGAAATAAATCATTTTTTATTTTTCTTGTATTAATTTTCTTTTTATTAATTACACTCAAACCGGTAACTTGTTTATCACTGACCATTTAAATACCTCCTGTTCCTGTCTACAATCGCTTTTGCCACGATATTCATTAAGAAAGTGACCCCAAAAAGAAGTGCACCCACTGCAAAAACTGTATTATACTCAATGGTTCCATACTGAATATCCCCAAGGCTGATATTTACCATAAATCCGGTCAGAGTCTGAATACTTTTCAGTGGACTTAACGTCAATACAGGACTTTGTCCCGCAGCAATTGCAACAATCATTGTCTCTCCGATTGCTCTTGATATCGCAAGTACAAAGGCAGATGCAATACTTGAAAATGTTGCAGGTATGATAACTTTTGTGGCGGTCTCGAATTTGGTGGATCCCAATGCATATGCTCCCTTCCTTACGGAATCCGGCACTGCCATCATGGCGTCTTCACATAAGGAGGCAACCATGGGCAATGTCATGATTCCAACAGCGATACTTGCACTTAATGCATTAAAGATCTGTGTTTGTGGCAGTATTTTCTGAATAATTGGTGTAATAAAATTCAGGGCAAAGAATCCATAAACGATGGAGGGAATCCCTGCCAGTATTTCAAGTACCGGTTTTATGATTTTCCGTACCTTCTTTGGTGCATATTCGCTTAGGTAAATGGCGCTCCCAAGTCCCATTGGCAATGCAACAATGCTGGATCCTATGGCAATCATTATGGTTCCAATTAAAAGCGGCAATACTCCGAAATTTCTTGGTTTTAGTGTTGGTGCCCACCTGGTACCTGTAAAAAAATCAAGAATGGAAACCTCCTGAAAGAATCCTATGGTTTCTCCAAACAATGTAAATATAATTGCCACAGTTGTAAGAATTGATATTGCGGCAAAAAGTACAAGTACTTTCTCTATCATAAATTCAATGATATCAAATCTTCTTTTATTTTTATGTTTAACACCATTTACTATTTCTCTCATATTTACCTCATATAATCAATCGAAACGTACCTTTTCCTGTGTACGTTTCGATTGATTTGTCTTTTATTCAAGCTGACCTGATTCTGTTTTATATTCTTCTTCCGGGAGGGATACATAGCCTACTTCCGGTACTATGTCCTTTGCTTTTTCAAGATAAAACTTAACAAATTCTTTTACTTCTGCTCTTGTAAGAGCTTCTTTATTTACATAGATAAAGATTGGTCTTGAAAGTGGTGCATACTCACCGCTTTTAATTGTTTCAAATGATGGAGTAACAGCACCATTGCCGTTATCAATTGGTACCAGTTTCAGCTTGTCCTGATTTTCTTCGTAGTAGGCAAACCCAAAGAATCCTAACGCATTTTTATCACCCGCTATTCCCTGAACCAACACGTTATCATCTTCACTTCCTGTAAAATCAGAGCGGATTGCACCGCTTTCGCCATTAATTTCTTCTGTGAAGTAATCAAAGGTTCCCGAATCTGTACCAGGGGCATAAAGCTTTATTTCTTCTTCGGGCCATTCATCTCTTACGTCTTTCCATGTCTTTACTTCGCTGTCAGGATTCCATATTTTTTTCAGCTCTTCCACAGTTAAGGAATCAACCCATGTATTTTCAGGATTTACCAGGACCGATAATCCATCATAAGCCACTTTTAATTCTATATAATCAACGCCTGCATCTTTAGCCTTTTTTGCTTCCTCATCTTTTATTGGTCTGGAAGCATTGCTGATATCTGTTTCTTTTGTTACGAATTTTTTAAAGCCACCGCCTGTACCGGATATTCCTACTGGAATCTTAACGTCCGGCTCGGACTTATTAAACTCTTCTACAACTGCTTCTGTTATGGGGAATACAGTTGAAGAACCGTCTATCCTAATTTCTCCTGATAACTTTCCTGCTGTTCCGCTTTCTTGTTGTGCACTTTGCTGTTGCCCACAGCCGGTAAATACAAATGTTGATGTAAGTAATAAGGCTAATAAAATACTCTTTTTACTATTAATTTTTTTCACATTAACTCTCCTCTTTATGCTTCTGATTTATTATTGTTTCAATGAATGACTTGCTTCTTTTCAACGTACCTTTATAATGAAAGTATCCGAAAATAATCATTGATGCTATAAGCAATATAAATACAAACATAATCACCACCATCCATTTCCTATTTTGACACCCACTTGAGAATTTGCTTTCACTGTTGCTGTCTCTTTTACGTTATAATTATATATCATGATATCCTGATATGCAAATATTGTTTAAGTTAAATTCATGTAAAAATCATGTAAATTCACAAAAAAAATAGTAACAGTATCTGTTTTTCAGACTCCTGCTACTATTTCTTTCATTTTATATCTACAGTAAATATAGATTCTCGCCTTTTATTTCATCCGAGCGCCAGCTGATTACTGCAAAATTACCATTTGCGTGCTCATCCACCTTATTAATCCATTCAATTTCATTACTGGCTTTCGCTGACAGCAATTTATTAGTCGTACCGGTATGGTAAAGGGAAGAATTGATTACCCACCACTTTGCAGCAATATCCGCCCGTTTTAAATCTTCCTCCAGACGCATGGCTTCATAAACCGGAGTCGTTTCTGCAAGCGTTACAATAATAACCTCTGTTTCCCCTTTATTCCGTAATCTTGGCAGCAGCTTTTTTGCGGATTCAGGAACATCACCCTGGGAACGTTTGATTTCCTGATTGTAACTCTGAGTTGAGTCTAAAAGTAACAGCGTATGTCCTGTCGGTGCGGTATCAATGACAACGATCTGATCTTCTGCCTTCTCAACAATATCTGCAAGTGCCCTGAATACGGCAATTTCCTGGGTGCAGGGAGATCTTAAATCTTCTTCTACATATGCGATATCTTCCTCTGACATGGTTTCCCGTGCTTTTGAAAGTACCTCCTGCTGATACTTCTTTAATTCTTCTTTTTCATCGATATGACTCATAGTGATTCCATCTGTCTCATTCATAACAAATTGAAGATGAGCCGCCGGATCGGTTGTTGTTAAATGCACCTGTTTTCCTCTTGATGCCAAACCTAAAGCAATAGAAGCTGCGATTGTTGTTTTGCCTACTCCGCCTTTTCCCATAGTAAAAATGACTTTTTTGTTAGTATGATATAAATCATCAATCACATCTTTTAATCCCGGAATGATTTCTGCCTTTATTTTATCCGCTCGAATCGTATAACTATCCTTTTCCAGAAAAGCTCTTACATTCTCTATACCGGTTATATTATAAGCTCTAAGCGGTATGGAATAGCGTTTCATATTCTTGATTTCTTCCGGCATACCGGCAAGGGCTGCCTGTTGCTTTTTATATAAGCTTTCTGAAATAATATCATCATAGGATGTTAATATTCCATTTACAACCATCACCTGATTTTTCACTCCGATATCGGCCAGTTCGCCGGAGGCTCTTGCCGCTTCTTTTAAAGGAGTTACCTCCGGTCTTGAAACCAGAATCAGGGTTGTAAGATTTCCATCAGCTAATGTTTCCACAGCTCTTTTATAGATTTCTCTTTTGCTTTCCAGCCCGGATAACTGCCCCAGGCAGGAAGCACCATGTGTATTTTCGCTGATAAAATTGCTCCATGC
>NZ_JAWONS010000247.1:0-364 GCF_033342255.1 Clostridium boliviensis | reverse complement strand
GCAGATGGAGCTCCACCCGCTTTTCCTCGGCATGGTCGGCGCGCTTCATCGGCTCCGTCTCGTTGAGGTCATTCCCCATCAGAACCAGTTCCCGGGCAAAGTTATCGTATTGAACGGACCCCCGAACTACAACCCACATCCCATCCTTTACCCGGGACAGGAGGGCGGCGTCTTCCTTATCGCGGGCGAACATTTTCACCTGAATCGAATCGGTGAAATCCGTCAGGTTGAACGTAAGCAGCGTGCGACCGCTGCGCAGCTCCCGGGTCTCTGCCTTGAAAACCTCCCCCCGCAATACGACGCGCCGCTCCTCTTCGGTAATCCTCCGGATCGGCACCGGCTCCTCCCGAATCGCATACCCGAC
>NZ_JAWONS010000246.1:0-309 GCF_033342255.1 Clostridium boliviensis | reverse complement strand
CAAAACATGATCCGGGGAGGCGGAAGGCTTTCCCGGTGAACCGGAAAGGGGGAAGCGCGGTGCGGTACGATCATTTGAGTTCCTTTGATTTTCGGGAGGCGGTCCGAAAGGCCCGTTACACGGCCCTGCTTCCGGTGGGAGCGGTGGAGGCCCACGGTCCCCATCTTCCCCTGGGGACGGACAATCTGCTGGCGGAGCGCCTGGCCCGGCGGGTGGCCGAACGGACCGGCACGCTTCAGCTGCCCGTCCTTCCCTACGGCCAGGTCTGGAGCCTTCGCCGCTTTCCGGGCAGCCTCCACGTCTCCAATG
>NZ_JAWONS010000245.1:0-24303 GCF_033342255.1 Clostridium boliviensis | reverse complement strand
GGTTCTCCATATACTTCATATATTTAACTACCATCAGGGCAATCTTAAAGGTAATCGCATCCTCAAACACCCGAAGATCCAGACCAGTACTCTTCTGCAGCTTGTCTAATCGATATACTAACGTATTCCTATGAATATACAGCTGTCTGGAAGTCTCGGATACATTCAGGCTGTTCTCGAAGAACTTGTTGATGGTGGTCAGTGTCTCTTCATCGAAATCATCTGGTGATTTGCCGTCAAAGATCTCTTTAATGAACATACGGCATAATGGCAGCGGAAGCTGATAGATCAGACGTCCGATTCCTAGCTTGCTGTAAGCCACCACATTCTTATTACTATAGAAGATCTTTCCTACATCCATCGCCATCTTGGCTTCTTTATAGGATCTGGATACTTCCTTGATCTCACTTACAATGGTACCGAATGCTACATGTACCTGGGTCATAGCCTCTGTGTTGAGCATGTCCAGAACCGTATTGGCCGTCTTTTCCAGATCCTCATAGCTCTCGCCTTCTTTTACCTCTTTTACAAGAATGATATTCTTCTCGTCAACGGCAGTCACAAAATCTTTTGTTTTTGCTGCAAATAAATTGCGTACTGTCTCCAGCGCATTCACATCTTTTTCATGCTGTGTTTCAATAATGAAAACAACACGCTTGATATTTGTTTCAATGTGAAGCTTTTTTGCCCGGTTGTAGATATCAACCAGAAGCAGGTTATCTAATAGAAGATTCTTGATAAAGTTGTCCTTATCAAATCTCTCTTTATATGCGACTAAAAGACTCTGAATCTGGAAAGATGCTAATTTGCCAACCATATATACATCATCACTTCCGCCTTTTGCAAGGAGGATGTATTCTAACTGATGCTCGTCGAAAACTTTAAAAAACTGATATCCCTGGATTACCTGGCTGTCTGCTGGAGAATCCACGAACGCCAGGATCGAACTTTCGTAATCTTCCGCATCAGGAAATGTGGTAGCCAAAACCTTTCCTTCTGTATCGCAAATACACAGATCTATTCTTGTTATTCCTTTTAATCCTTCAATGGTTGTTTGAAGTATTTGATTCGAAATCATGGCATAATCTCCTTTTTCGTAAATTTACCTTATTCTATATTAATGCAAAAAGTAAAAAAAAGCAAGCGAGTATCATACCCGCTTGCTTAAAATTTCATAAATTAATTTAATACAACTAATTCTGTATCTTTATCAAATACATGAACTTTTGTTAAATCAAGAGCAAGTTTAACTGTATCGCCAGGTCTTGCAGTTGTACGAGGATTTACTCTTGCTGTAAAGTTTACATCATCTACATCAAAGTATAAGTAAACTTCTGCTCCCAGCAGCTCGTAAACTCTGATTGTTGCATCAATTACACTTGCAGGAGTGGACTCAAGGAATGCTTCCTCGTCGTGAAGATCTTCCGGACGGATTCCTAAAACAACAGTCTTTCCAATGTAGCCTGCATCTTCCAGTTTTTTTGCTTTCTCAGTTGGAAGTGCAATGGTATTGCCGCCAAATGTTAACGTAACATCGCTGCCTTTTTTAGCAACGGTAGCTTCAATTAAGTTCATCTGAGGTGCTCCGATGAATCCAGCTACAAACTTGTTGTCTGGCTTATCGTATAAGTTCTGAGGGGAGTCAACCTGCTGAATGACACCATCCTTCATAACTACGATTCTGGTACCAAGTGTCATAGCCTCTGTCTGATCATGTGTTACGTAAACCATTGTAGCTTCAAGTCTCTGATGTAATTTAGAGATCTCAATACGCATCTGGCCTCTCAGCTTAGCATCAAGGTTGGATAACGGCTCATCCATTAAGAATACTTTGGGGTTACGAACAATGGCACGTCCCATGGCAACACGCTGTCTCTGTCCACCGGATAATGCCTTTGGCTTACGATCTAATAAATGTTCCAGATCAAGGATTCTTGCAGCTTCATTAACCAGCTTATCAATCTCATCCTTGGGAGTTTTTCTCAGTTTCAAACCAAACGCCATGTTATCGTATACTGTCATATGTGGATACAAAGCGTAGTTCTGGAATACCATTGCGATGTCGCGGTCTTTGGGTTCTACATCGTTCATTAACTTTCCATCGATGTAAAGTTCTCCGGCTGAAATATCTTCCAGGCCAGCAATCATACGAAGAGTTGTAGATTTACCGCAACCAGAAGGTCCTACAAAAATGACAAATTCTTTGTCTGCAATTTCCAGGTTGAAATCCTTAACTGCCTCAAATCCGTTCGGATATCTCTTGACGATGTTTTTCAGTGATAAACTAGCCATTTACTAATCCTCCTAAAAAAATATAATATATTCTCTGTTCAGAACTACAAGCCCCCACAGCCGCAGTTCTATGTCTCTGAAACAATCATACATGAATTGTTTTTTTTTTACCATATTCGTATTTACCAAAATCCATTTGGGCCTTTTGGCTAATTTGTATAACCATTGAAAAAACTGATTGAAACGTCAAAATATCAAGAGACAGGCTTGTACAATTCTGTCTATATTCGATAGTGTATGACTATTTTGCCACTTATTTGGTTATATATTACAAGGCGATGCCGTTATTTTCGACATCGCCTTGTAATATTTTAAAATAATTTATTTCTTTTTCGCAAGTACGTTCAGCCATCTTACGTCAGAATGACCAGAACGTATATCATCTGTTTCCCACAGCTTCTCAATTTCAAATCTGCCGTTTTCCCTTATCATCTGAGATATGGAGTCCTCAGTATAATCACTGAAATACCTCTCTCCCCTGAATCCCTCAAAATCCCCCAGCTTAAAAGACATATATAGAATCCCCTTATCATTTAAGGCCCTTGCTATCTTTGTAAGAATGCCGGACAGTTCCTTTTTCGGAGTATGAAGCAGGGATGCACACGCCCAGATTCCATCAAAAACATCATCAAAATTCATCTGCTCAAATGTCATCTGTAGTACATCAAGACCTGTATGAATTTCCGCAAGCTTGCACATCTCACTGGATGCATCAAGCGGCGTTACATCATATCCCAGCTCATATAGAGTGAGGCTGTCTCTTCCTGATCCGCAGCCTAAATCCAGAATCGTATCACCTTCTTCAAGATGGCTTAAAAATTCTTTCATGATTTCTGACATATCCTGATTTACTGTCTCTTCAAATTCCTTTGCCGCATACTTATTATAATAGTCTATCGAGTCCAAAACAATCCTCCTGTTATCCGCTTACCCGCTAATTAATCACTTCAATTTTGTTTTCTGTTATTCTGACTTTTTCTTCTTTGAGCAGATGTCCCACTGCACGCTTAAATGCATTCTTGCTCATGGAAAATTCTCTTTTAATTCTGTCCGGATCCGCTTTATCCGTAAATGGCAGACTCCCTGAAAACTGATCCTTAATAATCTCAAGTACCTTTGTGGAATCTGCATCCATTTGAATATATGCCTTCTGTCTCGGACTTAAGTCCAGTTTTCCGTCTTCCCTTACCTTAGTAACCCTTGCTGTTATCTCATCGCCTTCCTTGTAATTCTCAAAAAGCTCTTTTTTAGGTATCAGTCCGTAGTACTTTTTGTCTACAGCAACAAATGCTCCCAGCGTATCGCTGAACTCGTAGATAATTCCGGTTACCTGATCATCCTTTTTATAAGGTGACTGGTTGCTCATGTGGGAATATACCCGCATGGTTGCAGCCAGGCGCTTGCTTTTATCAATGTATAATGTGACAAGAACGTTCTCACCAGTCCGGACCTTATACGTCTGCTCTTTATATGGCAGAAGCAGATCCTTCTCCAGTCCCATATCCAGAAATGCACCGATTTTGCCCACTTCCTTCACTTTCAGAACTTCGGTCTCCCCAACCAACAGCTTCGGAGCCGTAGTTGTGGCAATTAGCCGGTCCTCGGAATCCTTGTAGATAAAAACTGTAATCTTATCTCCCTGACCAGTACCTTCAGGAACCTGTTTTTTGGGAAGCAGTACAGATACTTCACTGCCGGCATCTTCTCCTAAATACACACCGAACTCTTTCACCCTCTGAACTGTGAGGGTCTGCATCTTACCTAATTCTATCATCTTATATCCTCTCTGTTGTTCCACGCAGCCAAATGACTGCGTAAGCTGTCCCCTGCTCATCACACAGAGAAACAACGTAACCTTCCTCTGTCTTGCTGACTCTGGGATAGACTGCATCTCCAAAGACTGCTGCTTTCTTATATTCCACCCTCAGTTCCGATACCTCCATACCATCAGGAAGCACTTCCCTGGCAATCTCCACATACTTCGAATTGTTCACATGATGATTGGTATCAATGTGATGCTTGCCCACTATCACCGGTGCACAAGCCAGATATTCCTCCGGCACAGCAATTCTGCGGGGTGCATACTCCATATCAAGGGGCTTCTCCCACGTAGTACCATACCCCCGGATATCATCTGCCTCAATCTTTGCCGGCCGACCCTTTTGCGTATCAAATAAGAACCAGACAGAATTAGCCCTTACCAGATAATTGCCTTTATGGTCACATACGGTAAAGTTACGGTACCCGTAAAATCCCGTAAAATCATAGGGCCATGTACTGATAACAATTTTTTCTCCCAAAGCCGGATAACGATCCACTACAATCTGCCAGGACGATAACCACCAGGCTTTGTGCCGATTGGTAAAATACGACACTCCCAGTCCGTTATCCTCTGACTGGAATGTAGAACAATCCTGCAGATAATTCATGATACCGGTCAATGTCAGTTTTCCGTATTCATCTGTCTCACTATATCGAACCCTGCTGCCGAATGTATACATCAAAATTTTCTCCTCAAAATTATATAACATTATAAAGCATTTTTTAATTCTTGTCCAGATAAAAGAGAAAGAGATGATAAATCACAAAAAAAAACGGAACCTCATCAGGTTCCGCTCAGGAACTGGGCTACAAGGATTCGAACCTTGAAATGACGGAGTCAGAGTCCGTTGCCTTACCATTTGGCGATAGCCCATCAACACAACAAAAGGAATTATACAAGATTTCATTTAAATAGTCAAGCTATTTTTTACATTTTTTCAATTCATGACATAACCTGTCCAGTTCACTGCGCATGTGGATTGCAGTCCAGCCGGACGGCTGAACTGATCCGCAAACAGAGACAGTCGTTTATTCGTAGTATTTCTTTCCGAATATCCTCTCCAGCAGTTCCAGGGGAACCTTAGGTGTTCTGTCTTCCTTTAACAGCCCGTTTGTTTCCTGCATGACATCCGTAAGCTGGGTATAACAAAATCCCGAAAATTTTCTGCTCTTAATCAGAGAATCCGTAACTGGCTCCAGACGGTTCATAAACTCCTCCAGGCTTCCTGCTTTATTGTAATAGCCCCAGCCTGTTTCATCGGAAGAAAATGCAATTCCGCCATATTCTGTCATCAGAACTGGCTGCCCCCCATACTTCTGCCCTTCTGCAAGTACCATGCGGCGCTCCGCCAGACCATATATAATTTCTTCCATGCAGTCATATTTGCCTGTATTTTCCGGCATCAGCTCATAATCATGCAAAGCCAGGATATCTGTGTGTTCCGTCTGTTCCCAGCCGTCATTTCCGCTGACTAATCTGGTTTTATCCAGTGCCTTTGCCTGATAATACAACATATTGGAAAAATTCTGCTGGCTTTTATCCGTCCTTATATTTCTCATCCCCCAGCTTTCATTTGCTGTAACCCAGGTAATAATGGACGGATGATTGTAGTCCCTTTGGATAAACTCAGTAAGCTCCCCTGAAGTACGTTCCAGAGTATTGTCTGTGTATTGAAAGCAGCTTGGCATCTCTCCCCATACAAGAAACCCCAGCCGGTCCGCCCAGTAGTAATATCTGGGATCTTCCACTTTCTGATGCTTTCTTGCACCGTTAAACCCCATTTTTTTTGCGAGTATAATATCTTCTTTTATGGCCTCCTCATCGGGAGGCGTCAGAAGGCTCTCCTTCCAGTACCCCTGGTCAAGAATCAGTCTCTGGTATAATACCTCACCATTTAAAAGAATTCTTCCATTGGATACGCTGACTGACCGCAGTCCGAAATAGCTGTATACCTGATCATTTAGAAGAAGCGCCTGCATTTCAATTAAATTGGGCTTCGCAAGCGTCCAGATCAGTTCTTCCCTGCGCACATCTAAGTCTGGCAAGGCTAAAATCCCTTTCCCGTACCCATTTTCGCAGATAATATTAATACTGCCAAGATCCTTTTGCATGTCTCCCCCGGCTGGTATGCTTCGAAATGAAATTTCCGTTTTCAATGCCTTCATGGAAGAAACGAAGACCTCACAAAGAACCTCATTACGATCCAGATCAGGAGTTGCCTTAATTCGTTTTATATAACTTTTTCCTGCATACTCCAGCCAGACACTCTGCCAGATACCGGTCGTCGGTGTGTACCAGCACGCAAAGTTTTCCCCTGTCCATGTCTGTTTTCCCCTGGGCTTATCTGCGTCACTATAATCCATTACCTTAACTGTCACAATATTTTTCCCTTCTGTGACCAGTCCGGTAATGTCAGCCTCAAAAGGAGTATGACCGCCTCTGTGTCCTGCTGCATAGGTCTGGTTGACATAAACTTCAGCTTCATAATCCACAGCCCCAAACTTTAAAAGCAGGCTTTTTCCTGATAAACGGTCTTTTTCCACCACAAATTCTTTCAGGTACCACACAATATGGTGAACTTCTGCCGTACCGATTCCGCTCATTTCAGACTGATAACAAAACGGAACTTTAATTTTTTTATCAAATAGCGGTTCGTCAAACGAAAAATCCCATTCTCCATTGAGACTTACCCATTCATCCCTTCTAAAATCAGGTCTTGGAACATTTTCCTTTATCATATTTCTTCTCCTTATCCCTTTAAGCCTGATGTACTGATACCCTCCACCAGGTATTTCTGCAGACAGATGAAAATAGTAACTGCCGGCAGGATGGACAGAGTTGCCATTGCAAACATAGCGCCGTAATCAGAGGATGACCCCGGATCCGAGAACAGCTTAAGTGCCAGGCTGACCGGATACTTGGCAGATTCATTGATATAGAGCAAGGCGGACAGAAAATCATCCCATCTCCACATGAAAGAAAATATACTGGCAGTGATCAGTGCAGGTGTGATCAGGGGCATGACAATCCTGGTAAATATACTATAATAAGAGCACCCGTCTATTTTAGCTGCTTCATCAAGTTCCCTTGGAATACCATCAATGAAATTAATCATCAGATAAACAAAGAACCCCTGAATGGCAAAACTATAGGGAAGAATTAATGGCTTATAACTTCCCACCCAGCCTAATTTCTGGTACCATAAATATTGAGGGATCATGAGCACCTGTGCCGGGAGCATCATGGAAAGCAGCATTGCTGCAAATAATATTTTTCTTCCAAAAAACCGGCATCTGGCAAGTCCATAGGCTACCAACGCCGAAGAAAAGACAGTTCCAAGCGTTGCTGTAACAGCAATAAAGAACGAATTCTTAAAGAACACGGCAAAAGAAATTTTTGCAAATCCCTTCCAGCCATTGATATAATTAGTCAGTACAAATTTCTCCGGAATCAGCTGGCCGGCTGTAAGAAAGATGGTATTTGTTTCTTTAAAGGAACTCATAACCATCCACACCAGAGGATAAATCATCACCAGCCCCAGGCCACACACAATTATGTGGTATAAAATTTTACCTGCCTTTTTTCTGGTTTTCATCTGACTCACACCCCTTCCGTATAAACCCAGAATTTCTTAGTTGCAAACAGAGCCACAGTAATCAAACCAATCAGCCCCAGCATTACCCAGGCGAGAGCTGCACCATATCCGGTATTGTAAAACTCAAACGATTGCTGATACATATAAACGGTATAAAATAATGTGGAATTAAGGGGTTTGCCCTGGGTTATAATAAAACATTGTGTAAATGCAAGAAAACCGTTAATCATCTGCATAACCAGATTAAAGAAAATCGTCGGTGTCAAAAGAGGCAGGGTGATTTTGAAAAACTGAGAAAATTTATTAGCACCATCCACCCTGGAGGCCTCATAAAGTGTTACCGGAATCTGCTTTAAGGATGATAAAAAAATCAGCATGGAAGAACCGAACTGCCAGATGGCAAGTATAATTAGGGTCCAGATCGCCGTATTCTTATTTCCAAGCCATGGAAAGCTGGTATGTATCCCAAAAAATCCCAAAAGCAGATTGATAACACCATCCGTTGCAAACATTCGCTTCCATAATATAGCGACTGCAACAGAGCCTCCGATAATGGAGGGCAGATAGTAGGCTGCCCTGTAAAAGCCGGTCGCCTTTGATGACTTCAGCAGAAGCAACGCTACCAGCAGTGCGAAAATCAAACGCAGAGGAACTGATACAAAGGCGAAATAAAACGTAACCCCTATGGTTTTAAAAAACACAGCATCGTCAGTAAACATTTTTATGTAATTATGCAATCCCTTGAAAACAGGCGGGGACAAAATGTTATAATCACATAAAGAATAGTAAAAAGAAATTCCCATAGGTACAACCATAAACAACAGAAAGCCGATGATGAACGGAAGACAGAATACTACCCCCGCAGTGCTTTCTCTGTTCAGGAAATGTCTGAGGCCTGCGCCTTTGTTATCTTTCATTGACAACCTCCGTTATTTTTTGCTCATAATGCTGTTGGCTCCGTTATAGAATTCTTCCGCGGCTGTTTTGGCATCGTACACACCATAGCACAGCTGTTCCTGAACCTGATTGAGGAGATTGGATACTTCACTGGCTCCATCTGGCTGAGGCGGATTGATCGGAGAACAGTTGGGAGTTACGACTTCATTGACATATTTAATCACCTTCTGGTCCACATCACTCATTTTTGGTGCCAGATCCTGTGCGA
This sequence comes from Clostridium boliviensis, assembly GCF_033342255.1. NCBI lineage: Bacteria > Bacillati > Bacillota > Clostridia > Eubacteriales > Clostridiaceae > Clostridium > Clostridium boliviensis. Next base: position 15,429 of record NZ_JAWONS010000245.1, on the reverse strand, counting down.
TTACACTTGAAGCGGGAACACCTCTTTCTCCCAGTAAAATATTGTTTGCATCACTTGAATTAGTCAAAAAGTTAATAACTTTCACAGCTTCTTCTGGATTTTTAGAATGTGCACCAACGGAAAAGAACTGGCTGGATTTCAGATAACCGGATTTTTTCGGGTCTGCTGACGGCCAGGTAGTAATGCCGATTTCCATGCCTTCCGGAGCTGCTTTCTGCATTGCAGTCAACTGGTTAGAGTTATAAAAAGCACACCAGGACATGGTTTCCGGGCTGGATCCATAAACAAGCGGTTCCTGCTCTACAGAACCGATTGAAAGCTCGGCAAACACACCAGGGTCGATAAACCAGCCTTCCTTAATTCCAGTCTCATACATCTGGAAAAATGGAATATAATCTTTCTCTTCTCCTCCCATCTTTTTGTCCCCATAAAGAACGACATCAGAACCTCTCATAAAATAATCCAGATAAGCTCCTGCATTGTAATAAGCGACGTTGGTTTTATAGCCGGTTTTCTGGTAAACCTCCCTGCATAAATCAATGAATTCATCTGTAGTCATATAATCCTTAACAGTAATTCCATTCTTATCCAGAAGTGTTTTATTATATAGAAGTGACGGAGCATTAATTCCTGCACAGATTGCATACACGCCTTCGTTCACCGTTCCGCTTGCCATGGTGTTCTCAGAGATGTTTGAAACATCCAGGGTACCGTCTTTGATATACGGAGTCATATCCTCCAGAAGTCCGTTTTTCACATATTGGTCAATAAACGAATAATCCATCTGCACAATATCAGGTATTGCCTGCCCTGCTGCTGAGGTTGCCAGCTTATTCCAGTAATCAGACCACTCTGAGAACTGTCCTTCAATTGCTATTCCCTGATTCTGCCCTGTATATAAATCCAGGGCTGCCTGGGTTTTTTCATTTCTGACCTGGTTCCCCCACCAGCTCATAGTCAGTTTAACATCACCGTTTTCCCCTTCAGTGACTGCCTGGGTAGTATCTGCAACTGACCCTGCAGTGGTATCTTCCGTAGCAGCTTTCTCACTGCCACCGCATCCGGAAAGTGATGCTGCTGCCATAACAGCCGCCATTAGTAACGCAATTTTTTTCTTCATAAAACCTTCCTCCATTCATCTTTTTTGCATATCAGATGATTTTTATTATACTTCCCCCTCTGTATCCAGTAAATGATTAAAACCGGCTTCCAGGTTGAAAAAACCGTGTTGTGTGTATAATTTGAATAGTTCTTTATCTCCACCGGTTGTATTGGTGAAGTGTTTTATATATAATTTAGCTGTCATTAATCCAATATCCGAAAGGTGGTTTTTATGAAGCACTTTATTAGAAATCTTTCCTTAAAAAAGAAAATACATTCCATTGTATTTTTTTGCATATTCCTGCTGGCCTTAGCTTCTCTTTTTAGTATCCAACTCATAACAAAGGCCAATCAGAAGGTGCTTTATCAATCTGTGGCCTCCTCCTTATCCTATACCGGTAAAGAGTTAAATAACCGCCTGGACAATATTTCTACAATGGCTGATATGTTTCTGGCTGATACAAACATTCAGAAAGGACTTGGAACTTTAAAAGATTCCTTAAGCGTGCAGGATCGTTCCATAGCATATAAATCACTTTACGGAACGTTAAATGAATATTATTTTACTTTTCGTAAAAACAATATTAATTATATGAGCCTTTATCAGGACCATTATTCAATCCATACTCATATTTCAGCAGGAAATATGCTGCCGGACTCCGTTGTTGAATATCTGGTTTCAAGGGCTGAAAATGCCAGGGGACGTACCATATGGATAACCGACTACAGCGGTCAATATGGTCTGTTTATGGTCAAGCATTTACTACGGACCGAATATTTAAATCTGGATTCACTTGGTACACTGATTGTAAATATCAATATTGACGGACTTATTAATGCAGCCACCGACACCAGTCACTTTAATGAAGATACCCACTATATTCTTTCCAGCAGAGAGAATTTAATCTATAACTCCTCCATTATCAAAGCAGACAGACGAGCTCTGTTTCATAATTATTTCCATTCCAGATACGGACTTGTTAATCAGAACGGAAACAGCTTTTTCTATGTGAAGGGGATCATACCGGAATATGGCTGGGATTATGTCTGTCTTATTCCATATGGCAGCATTGCGGATTCGCTCCGGACCAGCCTTGAGATCTGTCTGATCATTATTGCAGTTTCCATTGGTCTGGCAATCCTTATGTCCTCTTCCCTGATCGACTCAATCACAAGACATTTCGATAATCTGCTTTTAAAGATGGAGCGTTTTGCCGCAGGAGAAACAGAGAACCTGCCAGGTTCCTATGATTACAGCAGGCGGACGGACGAACTGGGAATTCTGCACACCTGTTTTGACCAGATGGTGGATAAAGTAAATCAGCTGATTAAAACTAATTACTTAAAAGAAATATTGATAAAAGAAGCTCAGTTAAAAGCTCTGGAAAACCAGATGAATCCCCACTTTTTATACAATACCCTGGAATCTATTAACTGGAGGGCAAAAACGATTGGTGCAAAAGATATTTCTTCCATGACGGAATCTCTGGGTAATCTTCTTCGCATCACCCTTGACCAGAAAAACAAACAGGTTCCGTTAAGCAGAGAACTGGAGCTGGTTCGATGTTATATGACCATTCAGAAATACCGCTATGAAGACCGGCTGGAGTATGAAATATATGCCCCGGAAAATCTTGCAGAGTATTATGTATTAAAGCTGACTCTTCAGCCATTGGTGGAAAACGCAATCCGATATGGACTAGAAGAAAATACCGAAGAGTGCCGGATTTATATTACAGCTGAAACAGACGGTTCTGCCCTTATTGTTACAGTTAAAAATAACAGCTCTGCCTTTGAGGAAGACATTATAAATAAATTAAAAAACCGGGAAACAAATCCTCATGGTTTTGGCATCGGGCTGTTGAATATATCAGAGCGTATGAAACTGACTTACGGAGATCCATATGGTCTTACACTTTTTAACGAGGACGACCAGGCAGTAGCGCAGCTTGTATTTCCACTGAATCTTACATCTGAAGACATTACCGATACGAAAGGAGAATCTTAATGCTTAAATTAATCATAGCAGATGATGAACGGGTAATACGGGAGTCCATCTCATCCCTGATCGACTGGAACAGTCTGGGAATTGAACTGGTGGGAACCTGCCGTGACGGGATTGAAGCCTATCATATGATTCTCGATGAATCACCGGATATTGTTATGACCGACATCCGAATGCCAGGTCTCTCCGGATTAGAACTGATTGAGCGAATTTATCAGGCTGATTTGGATACCCAGTTTATCCTGCTCTCCGGGTTCGGTGAATTTGAATATGCGAAACAGGCAATGAAATACCGGGTTCACCATTATCTGCTGAAACCCTGTAATGAAGAACAGATTGTGGAAAGCATGCAGGATGTAATAAAAGAGTATTATCATCGTCAGGCTTTTCAGGATCTGAAGGAGGGTCAGAAGGCACTGACTGCAAACCTCCACCACAGCATTATGGGGAATATTATCAATGAGCAGATCTTTAAGTCTGACCCTGGGGAATACTCCTGGACTGCCTATTCGGGATTTATGGATTTTTATCATACAGGATACGAATTGTGCTTCCTTCACTATTTGGAGGAGACATACTTAAATTCCATCTTAAGTCTCATTTATGATTACATGGCAGAACATGCACCTGGAATCGAATTATATTGCATCTATGTGAAAAACTCCCTGATTCTTTTTTTTGAAAGATATCAGGTCTCATACGAACAATTTGATGTATTTATGCAAAGCTTAACCCCCAAAGAACTGCCCTTTCAACTGGATTACAAACGGATTACATTCCAGAGCCTCAACCAGCTTTTGGAAGTTCTGATTACAAAGATCCGGCGTTATGGAATTATCTATTACATGAATGGACTGGAGCCAGTTCCCACCTGCAATTATAAAAACTTAATTACAAAAATAGAACAACTGACTGCAAGTCTGATTGAAGCAGATGAAACAGAATTAAAGCCCCGCCTGGAAGAACTGACTGCAACATTAAACGATATCAGCAACACAGATTTTTTAAAACAGGCCTGTTCACGAATCTTAATAAAACTGGCAACAGAAACCAGCTATCTGTCGTCGGTAGATACTACGGAGTATTTAATGGACTTAAACCAGCAGAGTGAGTATGGACAGATCCGCCATATGCTCTGTAAGAAGCTGAATGAAATCCTAAAGAAATCCTCTACCCGCTCTCAGCGCTACAGCCCTTTTATCGATAAGATTATACACTATGTAGAAGATCATCTGGACGATCCTAATCTTACATTAAAATGCATTGCTGAAAATCATCTTTTTATGAATGTTGATTATGTCAGCAAGCGGTTCAGTAAGGAAACAAAACAAAAATTTTCAAACTACATCACTGCCCTGCGGATTCAAAAAGCCAAGCAATTATTAGCAGAAGGCCATACAGAACAAATTCAATGGGTTGCGCAGCAGGTAGGATGTGGAAATAATCCCCAGTATTTCAGCCAGATATTCAAAAAAAGCACGGGGATGACACCAAGCGCATACGCTAAAAAATTAAATGGAGGAGATTGACATGACAAACAAGGAATTACTTCCGAAAATTCATCTTGTGATGGACAAACTGATGAACCTTGGAGGCGGAGATTATGAAAATGACCGTTCCGTCGGAAAGGAGGAAGCAAGCCGCGGAATCATAGCCAGAGACTTTGGTATTGAAGAATGGGACTGGCCCCAGGGCGTGGGCCTCTATGGTCTTTTAAAACTTCAGAGATTTTATAAAGATGACCGTTACACAGAATTTTTTAACCAGTGGTTTCAGAACAATTTTAAAAAAGGACTCCCCAGTAAAAATATAAACACTACTGCCCCCTATCTTGTTCTGGCCGAGCTGCTTGATACGTTCCAGAATCCAGATTACGAAAAACTTTGTCTGGATCATGCACGCTGGCTGATGACAGAATTGCCCAAAACAAAAGAAGGTGGTTTCCAGCACGTGGTAACTGCAATCGGAAACCGCGACGGCGTCCTGCTTAATGAAGGAGAAATGTGGATTGATACTTTATTTATGGCAGTTTTGTTTTTAAATAAAATGGGCCATCGATTTAAAAATAAGGAATGGATCAGTGAGACTCTTCATCAGGTATTGCTGCATGTCAAATATTTATATGACAAGCATACCGGATTGTTTTATCATGGCTGGAGTTTCCAGTTAAATAGTAATTTCGGCGGTATTTTCTGGTGCAGAGGTAATTCCTGGTTTACTTATGGTATTTTAGAATTACTAGAGTCATTTGACAACACACTGGATCCGGGATTAACCACTTATCTGACAGATACTTACAAAGCACAGGTAAACGCCTTAAAAGAGTTACAGGCACCTTCTGGTCTGTGGCATACCGTTCTCACTGATCCGGATAGTTATGAAGAAGTATCCGGATCAGCCGCCATCGCTGGTGGTATTTTAAAGGGAATTAAAATGGGAATTCTGGACGAAACATATTCTGACTGCGCAGCACGGGCCGTGGATGGAATCTGTAAAAATATAGATGAAGACGGAACCGTCCTGCATGTTTCCGCAGGAACCGGTATGGGTTATCACGCTGACCATTATAAGAATATAATGATCCGTCCCATGGCTTATGGACAATCACTCACTTTGATCGCTCTGATTGAAGCACTAAACGAATAATTAGTGATATTGGGCTGAAAAAGAACAGGCGTTGATTTGCTTTCGCAGACCAACGTCTGTTTATATAAACAAAAATACCCTGACGTTAAATGCAGCTTCCTGCCTCATACAATCAGAGTATCTTTTCTTCTTTTATCTTCACTGGGCTACAAGGATTCGAACCTTGAAATGACGGAGTCAGAGTCCGTTGCCTTACCATTTGGCGATAGCCCATCAGTGCAACGAGTGTATTATACTATAGCTTTCCACTTTGGTCAAGCAAAAATTTACATTTTATTTCCAAAAATTCAATGAGCCAGGAAGGGCTTCAATTTACTCAAATCCCTTCCTGATTAACTGCTTCTGTGGTCTTTTCCTCAGCCTTGGCTGTATCTGTTTCTGCTGCTTTCTGAGTTGTAGTCTCCTCAGGTTTTGTTTCAGTTGGACTCGCCTGTGTTGGATTTGTCTCTGCCGGCTCTGTATCCTCAGGCTCCGTATCGTCTGCTTCCCCATCACCGATTACAGGCGTTTCAAAAACTCCCTTTACAGTCGTCTGCTTCCCTGACTTCGGTGATATACCGCCAAGAACAAAGGTGTATTCCACGCCCCCCTCTAATCCGGATACATTGATCTCACAATAATCAGAATCCGTATCACCAATTTTTGAAGAGTACGTTGTACCATCCCCATCCTTTACCGAAACTGTAGGATTTTTCCATTTGACTCTGGTTATAAAGTGAACCATGATAAGGCCGTTCTCATAGTCCACATAATCAATCTTTATTTTCTGTGATGTAACCACATCTTCCGTAGTGGGTGGTACAGCTGTAGTTTCCGCAGATGTAGCCGGCTGTGTAGCAGGTGTCTGCGCAGGAACCTGACTCGTGGCCTCTGCTGTGGTTGTCTCCGGAGTTGTTTCTGTTACAGATTCTGTCTCCTGTCTGGTAGTAGTCTCCTCAGTGGTCTGAATACTGGTCTGGGTTTCACTTTTCGTATCCTCTGAGACCTTTGTTTTCGCTCCTACCGCATAGGATCTTTCTGTAATAACCTTTGCAATCTCCTCCATGGTCAGGGGTGCCAGCTCTTCCATATCATCCATGGAAAGTGAAGTATTCTGGTCAATTAACTCTTTTAAGAAATAAGCTTTTCCATAAGATATATCATACTGCCGGGCCAGTTGTTTTACATCATCTTCCTCGATCACCTGCTGGTCATACACCACAGCTTTTAACCTTTTTTCCTCCAGAGTCATTCTAATATCACTGACCACTTCAGATCTTAAGTTAGATGCCTTTTTAATACTGTCATTAGATACGGTTACCAGAATTGCATTATCAAGATCATCAAGAAAGCCGTGGGTTACCAGCGATCCAATGATGGCATTAACAGCCACATTTAAATCAACACCCTCCAGATCCATATCCTTAAGAATTGTCTTCCCGTCCGCATTAACAGCCTCTGCTTTCAGCACCCGGTTTTTTTTATTCACAGAGAGTTCAACACTTGGATTTACATCAATTCCTATGACAGAATCCACTCTGCTGTTCTGGAAGCTGTAGGTCCCTCCCGCAAGCATAATCATGCAAAAGCAGGCTGCAATCAGCCCGGCAATCACCCTCTGCCTTTTAAAGAAAGAAGGTCTGGAATATCCGTTCTCCATAATCTGTGGTGTATTAAGGTCAATCCGGTCAAGGACATTGGGAATCAGATCATCAGTAGCAGATTTTAAGGAGGCTTCGATCTGTTGTCTATTTAATTGTCTGTGTTTATCTCCAGCCATATCAAAGCCTACTCCTCTCTTAAATAATTTTCCAGTTTTTTCATAGCCCGGTTATAGCGGGACAAAGCAGTTGCCAGAGGAATCTTTAAACTGGCCGCTATTTCTCTGTGTTTCATTCCAGCAGAGGTATGAAGGAGAACTACTTCCCTCTCCTCTTCCTTTAAAATTGACAAGGCAGCAAGCAATACCATCTTATCCGCTGCCATCTCTATCTCTGAACTTACCTCTCCGGTTTCCATTCCCGATAAATCTTCCAGAGTAATGTCCGAGTCATGCTTTTGTTCCCGAAATCTCATATAGCATAAGTTCCGTGCTATGGTAAACATCCACGCTAAAGGTTTCCCCTGGGATTTGTAGCTCTTTGCAGAAGTCCAGATCTTTAAATAAACTTCCTGCATGATCTCCTCCGCATCCTGTGGGTGCTTTATAATGGACAGAATAAAACTGTACATTGTGCGGTCTGTATTCTGATATAAACGTTGAAATGCCTCCTGGTCGCCCTCTGCCACTTTTTTTAGAAGTGCCTCGTCGCTCAACTGGCTGTAATCTTCAACTCCGCCAAAGCTCATCAATCCCATAAACAGCATGGATCCGATTTCCTTTCTATTAGGTTAATGCTGATTTCTGTCATCTTATTGCATAAAATGGAAATTTTTTATTTCCTTATTTTTCCACACCAAAACCGCTTTCGGCAGTTATGACAAGACAGCAGCGTTTATCTATCTCAGTTACCTGTTTTGTAATCTCTTCCTTCAGCCATTCCCTTTTTTTACGGTCATACTCCCTGGGAACCACCAGATCAAAGATCAGATTAATCTGATCCGTCCCTTCAATCATTCTGAAATCATGAAAGGTTACTCTGTCATCAGTTTTCTGAATCACATTTTCCACCATACTTCCAAATTCCCTCACTTTACAGTCCCTGGTTTCCACCGGGTCCATATGAATAACAAGGAATATTCTGAATTTCTTCAATGCTTCCCGTTCTATACGGTCAATAATCTCATGTGATACCTCCACATTCACATCATTGGGAACCTCCGCATGAATGGACGCCATACTTCTGGTGGGTCCGTAATTATGGACAATTAAGTCATGGCTTCCTATGATACCGTCATACCCTTCCACAAAAGCAGTGATATCGTGATACAGCTTTGGATCAATAGGCTCTCCGATTAATGGTGTAAGGGTATCCTTGGCAATTTTAATACCAGCCCACATTACTATCACAGAAACGACCACACCTACAATTCCATCGATGTTCAGACCCAGGATACCATAAATAAGAACAGATACGATTGTAGAGGAAGTTGTAATTACATCTCCCAAAGAATCTGCTGCTGTGGCTTTCATAACAGCTGACTGAATCCGGTTTCCAAGTTTCCGGTTAAATAATGCCATCCACAATTTCACTAGTACAGACAATAAAAGGATAAAAACAGATATGGCATGAAAGGACATCTCATCTGGATGAAGAATTTTATCTACCGATGTTTTAAAAAGAGTAAACCCTACCTGTATAACAAGAAATGCAACGATAAACGCTGCAATATATTCCACTCTGCCATGCCCAAAAGGGTGCTCTTCATCTGCTGGTTTGTCCGCCATTTTCACACCGATAAATCCGATAATAGAAGAGGCTGCATCCGATAAGTTATTAAAGGCATCTGCCATAACAGAAATACTGTTAATAAAAAGTCCCATTAATATCTTTGCACCAAACAGAAGAATATTACAGAAGATTCCTACCACACTCGCCATCAGCCCATAGCGGGTCCGGACATGTGAATCCTCTGTATTTTTATAATCCATCACAAACATGCGAACCAATAAATCAGTCATATTTCTCCTTTCCTGATTTCATTGATCATTTTATTTATAACTGACACATTCCAGAAAAAGGCCTTCCGGAGGTACTGTATATCCTGCCTCTTTTCGATCCAGTGCATGCAGTATTCCAGTCATTTCCTCCGGACTGCGTTCTTTCAGTCCAACTTCGATTAATGTACCCATTAAAATTCTTACCATGTTATAGAGAAATCCATTCCCGGTAAAGCGGATGAAAAGTCTGCTGTCCTCTTTCTGAAACTTAATGTTTTTTAAAGTCCGTACCGTTGATTTTTTCATTTTACTGTTGGAGCAGAAGCTCTTAAAATCATGCTCTCCGCAAAGAAAGGCAGCTGCCCGTCCCATTGCTTCCACATCCAGATTTTTGTGAAGCCCATAGATATATTTTCGCTCAAATACCTGACTCTTCTCCCCCATCTCAATGCGGTAAAGATATGTCTTTTCCACCGCATTCAAACGGCTGTGAAATCGTTCCGGAACCTGATTAAGTGCCTTCACCCTGATATCCTCAGGAAGATAATGGTTCAGATATACTAATAATTCCTGTTCCTTCTTATCTGTATCTATATGGAAGTTAGCCACCTGATTCACAGCGTGGACTCCAGCATCTGTTCTGCCTGATCCATGTACTTCAATGTGATTCCCAGACATTCGTTCCAGAACATGTTCAATTTTTCCCTGTATGGTCTGATCTGTATTTCCCTGCTTCTGCCACCCATCATAGCGGCTTCCGTCATATTCAACTATAATCCGATAATTCTTCATATTTTACTCCATTCTTTTGTGTATATAAAAAACAGGAGTGCTGCAATCACGGTTCCGGCTGCCACTCCTGAAAAGTCCAGCCACACATCAGAAATCTGTCCTGATCTGCCTGATACAAACAGCTGGATTGTTTCATCAATAAAAGGAATCATAAAACCTGCCGTTCCATGAATAAACAAGCGCTTCTCCATATCAAAATCATATAATTTCACACACTGATACAAAATCAATCCTAACAGAGTATATTCTGTAAAATGCCCTGCTTTCCGGATTATATGTTCTGTCAGCCACCTGCTCTCAACCCCGGCAGTAGTAAACAGATTTTTCAACAGTTCCAGAACATGTCCGCTGTCTGCTGATGAAAGATCAGCTGACTTAAGAGAATTGGAGTAAATAAGCAGAATATATAAAACTGCTGCCACTGTCCAAATCAATCTTTTTTTCATACGTATCACCTCAAGATCCCGCTCTGATCCACCTGCTTTGCAGCCTGAACCAGGACTGGCTCTTCCTGTACCAATGCCAGTCTTACATATCCCTCCCCAGACGGGCCAAATGCACTTCCCGGCGTTACCAGAACTCCTGCCTTATCAAGAAGTTCTCTGCAAAATGTCTCCGAATCGCTGAAATTCTCCGGAATCTCAACCCAGACAAACATAGTAGCCTGCGGTTTCTCCATCTTCCATCCGATCCGGGTCATATGATCACACAAGGCGTCTCTGCGTTTTTCATAAGCCATCCTGGTTGTTTCAACACAGGACTGATCTCCAGTAATGGCTGCAATTGCCGCTTTCTGAACAGGAAGAAACATTCCATAGTCCATATTAGATTTCAGGGTTTTTAATTTTTCCACCACTTCCTGATTCCCCAGACAGAAGCCAATTCTTGCCCCTGCTAATCCATAGGTTTTGGAAAGAGAATTAAATTCCACTCCAACCTCTTTTGCACCAGGAAAGCTTAAGAAACTCTTGCAATGACGCTGGTCAAAAACCAATTCACTATAAGCATTGTCATGTAAAACTAAAATATTATATTTTTTTGCAAATGCAATTAATTTCTCATAAAAACAGTCTGGTGCCATGGCCGTGGTAGGATTATTGGGATAGGAGACTATCATAAATTTAGCTTTTACAGCAACATCTTCCGGAATTTCCGAAAAATCAATCAGATAATCCTTTTCTTTTCTCTGGAGCATGTAAAAAAGACTGGCTCCGGCCAGTAAGGGACCGTCTGCAAACACTGGGTAGCATGGGTCCGGAACAAGTACGACGTCTCCTTCGTTAACAACAGACAGCGCGATATGCGCCAGTCCCTCTTGTGAACCAAGAAGTGAACTGATTTCTGATGCCGGATTAAGCTTCACTCCATATCGTCTCTCATACCATGCAGCAACTGCTTCTAATAACTCTTTCTGATCATTGATAGCATAAATATAATTTTTCGGATCTGAAGCCGCTTCACAAAGAGCATCTGTAATATGTTTTGCAGGCGGAATGTTTGGTGCTCCCACGCTTAAATCAATTACCAGTTCCCCTCTCTCCTCTTTCCGGCGTTTCATCTCCAGAAGTTTAGAAAAGATACCCTCTCCAAAATGATTCATTCTTCTAGCAAATTGCATGGACATTCCACCTCTGTCTTTTTCTATTGAAGTATAATTAGTTATTATAGTACAAAGGTCCTTATATTACAAGGACAGGCACTAAAAAAGTCCCCAAAAACGGCATATACCGTATTTGGAGACTACTTTCTATGGACCAATTATGACAGGAACTCCCAGATTGCAGTAGCTCCATAGCACATCCATCACCGCATTATCAACCGCCACACATCCATGTGTCGTTCCGTCAGGAACTCTGCAGCCATGAATCTCAATTGCTCCGCCCAGAGCCGTTTCCCATGGCGGCTGCTGTCCGGCTAAATTCGCATTGATAATCTGGTCTCTTTGTTCCTGTGTAATGATTCCTTCTTCAAATCCCCGCTTAGCATCTTCTACACCCGGATAAGAAAGTCCAAGTGCCAGATAAGCCACGCTCTTATCGTTTCTGGTACAAACATAAAACTGGCCGCTGGGAGTTCTCATATCACCTTCTACTTTTTTGTTGCCATCAGAAGACGATGCACCTATGGAAACGGGATACTCCCCGATTAAAACTCCATTCTGCTTTAAAGACAGGGTTTTGGTCCGCTTGCTGACGTATATGGAAACACCGTTCAAAGAAGCTGTATTACCTTCCTTAAGATCCGTTCCCGGCCCCACTTCATCCTTGGCATAACCGCTTGTCCCTGCCAATATTGTTATTATAATTGCCATCAACGCTGTTACAAAATATTTGTATTTATTATTAATCTTTATACTCACACTTCTGCTCCTTCAAAACTATATTCAATTACAATGCGCTAAATAACTCAGAACAGCCTGATAACAGGCTTCTATACCTGCAAGGCCGCTGTCCAGACAAAGATGGTAATTCTGAGCTTTTCCCCATTCACAGCCTGTATAATACTGGTAATAATCCTTTCGCTTCCGATCCGTTTCCCGAATCTTTTTTTCTATTAACTCCGGGGCCAGATCTTTATTTAAAGAAGTAATTCGTTCTATCCGATTCTCAACGCCTGCATATACAAACAGATTGATGCTGTCTTCAAGAACGCGGTCCGCACACCTTCCAACAATAATACATGAACCCTTTTCAGCCAGACTTTTAATCACTCTGGACTGGGCCAAAAAAACCTGATCAGATAAGGGGACTTCATACAGGGGAGAAAATGAAGTATATATATTTGGTTCCAATGATTGCTCTGTTACGGGAATACTTTCATAATAACTAAGAAACTCTGTCTCAGATAAATTAGTCTCCTGTGCAGTTAAAGAAATTAATTCTTTATCGTAAAACGGAATCTCAAGTTTCTCTGACAGCCTCATCCCCAGTTCCCTACCCCCGCTTCCAAACTCTCTGCTTATGGTAATCACACGATTCAACATATCCCCTCCTTATCTTCCGTCAGGCAATCCTCTTAGTTCCTCTTTAGACTTCCACTATTTCTGTAGAATATTCTGTCTTCTTACTTTTATGCATCCATCCGCATTTTATCACATTATGAAATCTATGTACATCTTATTTCCTTATTTAGTCCATATTGAGAATTGAAAAAGTAAATTCCACTCCCTTTTACCTAGGTAGAGTTTACCTCTGTACAGTTTATATTTACTCTTTCATACATACATGATATCTTTATATCTCCTTCTGACAGCAGTAGAAGGAGATTTTATGAGTAAATATATTCATGGTAACCAGAAGCATCTCACTCTGAAGGATCGTGTTTTTATTGATAACTCTTTAATCAAAATCTAACATTTAAGAATATTGCAAAATACCTGTGCAAAGATCCAACCACCATCTCTAAGGAGGTCAAGGCCAGACGTTCCTCTGACTGGTATCATAAAGGCACCTTTTACAATGCCAAGAAATTCTGCATTCACAGGTTTAGCTGTCGAAAAGTAAATGTCTGCAAAAAGATTCTTGTATGTGGGGTCAAATGTGTTTCCTGCCCGACCTGTCAATCAATGAACGCTGCATCCGACTGGATAAGGCTCCCTACGTCTGCAATGGCTGTGACAAGAAAATCTCTCACTGTACCATTGCTCACAAATATACATACAATGCACGGTTTGCCAACCGCAAGTATCGTGAATTACTCAGCAAACCGCGAAAATGTCACATGACACAGATCACAGATCGTTCTGTTTTTGTCAACAGATCCTATCTTGATTTTCAGTCTTTGGACCTTGAATACTTTGCAGAAATGGACACGGTTCATTCTTCCCGTGAACCGAAAAAAACTCTATTACCGATGCACCAAAGGTGCCGTACGGTTTGTATTTGACCATCTTGAGAAACGACTGGGAACCTATGAATTCGTTTCCTTATTCGAATACGTATTAACTGACCGTGGCTCCGAATTTGGTGATCCTGAGAGCCTGGAGACTGGGACCAGTGAAATCCAGCGCTGTAGTCTCTACTACTGTGATCCAATGCGTAGCGGCCAGAAGGGGGGGGGGAAAATGTCATACCATGCTTCGCATGTTGCTTCCAAAAGGAACCAGCTTTGAGTTTCCAACTCAATGGGACGTGAATCTGATTGTTAATCATATCAATTCTACACCACGAGAATGTCTGATTGGTAAAACGACATATGATAAGGCTTTAGAATCATTTAGCGAAGATACCTTAAAAGCACTTCAGCTTAGGCGAATTGCCCCTGATGAGGTCAATCTGACACCTAAGCTGATTCGCTACAACCGTTAACTAACTTACTTAAATCTGCTGTCGGACTGGAAGTGAGTTTTTCACATTTTTTGAATGTGGCCGGTGGAATTACACGAAACTCCAGTGGCCTGTTTTCTCTGTCCTGAAACATAAATTTTTGTAAGAAGTTAGCTTAATTTTAGCAGAAATCTTAGAATAATGCTCAAAAACATCTATCATCTACGATAACTTTTAAAAGGTGATGGAATTTAGTCCTGCAATGACCAAAGACTTTCGACAAATAAAAAAGCGCAATATAAGACTCGTACCTTCAGCTTTTCCTTAATAAAAATGGGTAAGCTCAATATGGCTGCCCTTTTTTGCTATGCTGCTAATCTTTTATACTATAACGCTGTATCACTAAAGTCATGAGCAGCCTTCAGGGCGGAGTTTAGTAACGGTTCCGGTCAAACAATTGTTTTAAAAACAAAATTCTGATAATATCTCTTAAATTAAAATCACGAAAGCGCCGGCGCCGGCGTCTGTCCCAATCTCTGTCTCTGTATCTGTCCCTATCTCTGCCATCCCAACCTCCGAAACCGCCAAATGGTATCTGCTGAGATGAGGTCTCTCCCATCTCCTGTCCATAATAATCATCATAATCGAAATTCCTGACAAAATTATCAATCATATTATCCCAATCTCTGAGGGACTCTTCTCCGTTCATATTATTCGCTACAATAGTGGATCTAACTGTTTCATCTAACATTTCATATAATTCTGAAAATTCAGCCGCGAATACATCTAATTCCATCTAAAAATTACTCCTTACTCATTTTTTAGCTAAATTACTTTTAATATATAATATTGAGTGTATGAATAATAGTTCACGTATTTATAAAATTATTTATCACATAACGATCAGCCAAAACGAATATTAAACAATTAGCGGAGTTTATAATTATGATATTATCAGAATTGTTAATTAGATATTTAAGATTACTTATGTAAATAAAAAAAGAATTCCCAGAAAACCGGAAACCCTTGTTTACACGAAA
>NZ_JAWONS010000244.1:0-19079 GCF_033342255.1 Clostridium boliviensis | reverse complement strand
GCCTCCAGTCGGTCCAATAGGCCCAGTGTTACCAGTCGGTCCAATGGGACCTTGAGCGCCAGTAGACCCGGTAGGTCCAGTGGGACCTTGAGCGCCAGTAGCGCCAGTTGGGCCTTGAGCGCCAGTTGTGCCGGTAGGCCCAGTAGCGCCAGTAGGCCCAGTGGGACCTTGAGCCCCAGTAGCCCCAGTCGGCCCTACACAACGGCAGCATTTGCAATGACAAGGATCACAATTTATATTTCCATAATTGCAACATTTATCTGATGAGCATTTATTTGTTCTATAACAATTTTGTATATTCATTCCATGAAATTCATTAGGTTGCATAATATCTCCCTTCATAAATCAGTAGACATCGTAATTTTACGTCCAATGTATTATATTCAAAATATGTTAAATAGGGATTAGACTGGTTTAATTAAAAAAAGACAAATAAAAGGAGTTTTCAAGGAACCAATCAACCAAAATCCGTTATTTATATTAAAAACAGTAATTGAGACTTTTACAGACCTAAAGATGTGATTATTGATTTGTACTGACAGCGGAGCCCCCTAGAGCATGGAGGGATCTTATAAAAACATCTATGGTATTTTCGTGAATAGGTGTAATTATAGCCGTTAAATAGTCGTAATAGCTGAATATGTTGAATATTTGCATCATAAACAATAACACCCCAACCCAGTTTAAAAAAAACTATAATGTAGTTAACGGATAGATCTTAGCCGGCTGGTTACTATTCTAATAATGATCACCAGAAAACATATTCGTTCTTCATAATTATATCAATATCACCCTGGCTATAAGTGATACTGTATAAGAAACTATTTGTTGGTAAACTAAGAGCTGTCCAATAGTAGAAAATAAAAGTGAAAGGGGTAGAAGTATGAGTGAAGTAGGAAATTGGGTACTGGAGGAATTTACTCCCTGTGAACTCCCCAAAGAGGTAGCTGACGGATTTGAGCAGGTAATGAGTAAACTTGTTGGAGTTCGCTACACGCCGCTGCTTTATGCGGCAACGCAAATTGTGGCAGGTAAAAATCATATGATAATTTGCAAAAGCATTCCCGCAGTTTTGAATCCACAAAGCAGCCTGGTTAGTGTATATCTACACGAAGCGCTGCCTGTAGATGGTGGTGACTTCCAGCTACTATCAGTACAACAGATAAAGATAGGTATTTAATATGCGCAGGCTTTTCCTGTTTTACATTTAAAAAGAGAAAAAGAAATTGAAGGAGGTTTTTATTATGGCATATCCCGTATCTGATTTTATAGCAGCAAAAATAGGTGAGAATTCAAGTGCAGAACGTAAAGATGGAATGTCGGTAAACTCTGAGGTGACAATCAATGGCTCCTCAAATTTATATGACATCATAAGATTTAATAATAAAGGGTGTGTATATGGTATAACATTAACTGGTTCTCCGGGATTTTATGATTTTGTTCTTAGTGTGGATGCACAGGGACCGGAAGGATTTTTTTCCGGTGCAGGCTATTTGGCATTTACCGACAAGAGCGGAGATACTTATAAATTAAGTATTTACAGCAGTACACGGTCAGTACATACGGTAAGATATAACAGCCAACAACCTGAAATCGTGAAAATAGAGTGGAGCAATACTTAAACTTAAATGATATAATAAGATTCTATATTTAGCCGGAAACGGGTTTTTCATTCGTTTCCGGCTTTTTGCGTTGATATAAAAGTGAACTAAAAAAATAAAATAATTTTTTTTAGTTAAAGTTACTAAATTGTTCTATTTTTGAACATAACATATCGGCCTATGATAGACTTGCAATTTACATAACATGTGATATTTATCGTTAATCACTCGTATTCTGCCGAAAATAGTCACAGCTGGAAATAGTACTATTATACTGATTGCGCAATATATGGTCTGAAAAGTGGTCGATCCGGTGACAGTTGACAAAGAAATACAAAATAAAATACAATAAATGTACAGTAAAAAACCGATTTACATGATCATAATTGTGCAAAACGAACAAAAAAAGTGAGAGATATTATGAGGAGGGATACGATGTTAAAAAAATCATTAACAATCAATGGAACCAAGACAATTCTTGTTACTGAGGCGGAAGATAAGCTGTCTGATGTGTTAAGAAAGCAGCTTGGACTTACCGGTACAAAAGTGGGGTGCGGAATTGGAGAATGCGGGTCCTGTTCCGTGATTTTAAATGGAAAGCTGGTGAGATCGTGTATTACCAGGATGAAAAAAGTTGAAGAGAATTCTGAGATAATTACAATTGAAGGAGTCGGTACAAAGGACCGCCTTCATCCACTTCAGATTGCCTGGATGGTTCATGGTGGAGCTCAGTGTGGATACTGTACTCCCGGATTTATCGTTTCAGCCAAAGTTCTTCTGGATCAGAATGATAATCCCACCAGAGAGGAAGTCAGGGAATGGTTCCAGAAGAACAGGAATCTCTGCCGATGTACTGGTTACAAGCCTTTAGTAGATTCAGTTATGGATGCTGCAAAATTAATGAGAGGCGAGATAGAGGTCAAGGATATCTGGAAGAAGATTCCCGAAGGAGCCTCCCTGATGGGAACAGAATACATACGGCCATCTGCACTGGCCAAAGTTACAGGAACCTGGGATTTTGGAGCAGACTTAGGCTTAAAGCTCCCTTCCAACACACTCCATGCGAAGCTGGTTCAGGCTGATGTCTCACACGCCAATATTATTTCTATAGACACATCAGAAGCGGAACAAGTTCCAGGTGTATACGCAGTATTAACATATAAAGATGTGAAGGGGACGAACCGGATTAATGGTCTGGCATTTCCAACCAATAAAGGTGACGGGTTAGACCGCCCAATCTTAAATGATAAGAAGGTATTCCAGTTTGGCGATGCTCTTGCAATTGTTCTGGCTGAGAATGAAAAGGCAGCTCATGCAGGTGTGGATAAAGTAAAAGTGGAATTGGAGGTACTTCCTGCATACATGAACGCACCAGATGCCATGGCAGAAGACGCGATTGAAATTCATCCTGGCACTCCTAATGTATACTTTGAAAATTATGTGGCAAAGGGAGAAGAGACAGCCCCGATTATGGAAAGTGCTTCCTATGTGGCAGAGGACAGCTTTTATGTTCAGAGGCAGCCACATCTGCCCATTGAACCCGACGTAGGATTTGCTTACGTAGATGATGACGGAAAATTAATCATTCATTCCAAGAGTATAGCAATTCATTTTCATGCCCTCATGATAGCAGAAGGTGTGGGGATGAAGCCGGAGGATGTTTATATTGTACAGAATAATACTGGCGGAACATTTGGCTATAAATTCAGCCCCACAATTGAAGCTCTTCTGGGAGTAGCCACTCTTGCAACGGGTCATCCGGTATATCTTGAATTTAATATGTTCCAGCAGATTACCTATACCGGTAAGCGGTCTCCGTTCTGGACCACCATGAAGATGGCAGCTGACAAGGAAGGGAAACTTCTGGCTATGGAATCTGACTGGAGTGTGGATCATGGTCCTTATTCTGAATTCGGTGATTTACTGACACAAAGAGGGTTCCAGTTCGGCGGAGCAGGTTATCAGATTCCCAATATCCGGGGAAATGGAAGGACTGTATGTACAAATCATGGCTGGGGTTCCGCTTTCCGCGGTTATGGATCACCGGAAATTATGTTTCCATCAGAAGTATTGATTGATGAACTGGCAGAAAAAGTGGGGATGGATCCGTTTGAATTCCGCTATAAGAACATTTACAGAGAAGGGGATACTACTCCAACAGGCTGTCAGCCTGATGTATACTGTCTGGAAGGATTGTTTGAAAAGGCCCGCCCGGTATATGATGAAGCAAAAAAGAAAGCAGCACGGAAAAATGAAGAAAGTAAAGATAAGAAATATGGGGTTGGTATTACCGTTAACATCTATGGATGCGGACTCGATGGTCCGGACACTTCAGAAGCCTGGGCAGAGCTTACTCCCAAAGGAGTTACAGTTGGCAACTCCTGGGAGGATCATGGACAGGGAGCAGATATTGGTACATTAACCTATGCTCATGAGACATTAAAGCCGTTAAATCTGAAGCCGGAACAGATTGATCTGGTTATGAATGACATGACAAAGACACCCAACAGTGGTCCTTCCGGCGGCAGCCGCCAGAACCTTGTTACGGGTAATGCTACTACGGCAGCCTGCAGAAACTTACTGGAAGCAATGAAAAAAGAGGATGGTACCTACCGGACTTATGAAGAAATGGTACAAGAGGGACTGGAATTAAAATACTATGGTAAGTGGACTGCCCCATGTACCGATACTCCGCCTGAAGGAGGACAGGGAAATCCGTTTGCCGGATATATGTACGGAGTCTGTGTTGCAGAGGTAGAGGTTGATTTAAACACCGGCAAGACAACGGTAGAAAAGATGACCCTTGCCTCTGATGTGGGAACAATTATCAATAAGCTGGCTGTTGACGGACAGATGTACGGAGGACTTGTTCAGGGAATTGGTCTTGCATTGTCAGAAGATTTTGATGATTTAAAAAAGCATACAACACTCACCCGTTGTGGTATCCCGCAGATTAAAGATGTACCAGATGTAATACAGCTGATGTATACGGAAACAAAAAGACCGAATAACTTTTACGGTGCTTCCGGTGCTGGTGAAATGCCTCTTGCTGCTCCACATGCAGCCATTATCAATGCAATCTACAATGCATGCGGTGTCAGAGTGACACATTTACCGGCGCTTCCTGAAAAGGTCCTTGCCGGCCTGAAGAAATAATTGAAATCAGGAATTGGGAGTGACTGCATTTCCCAATTCCTATTTCAATTTAAGGAAACTGATTGGAGGGCTTTCATGGATCTGGATAAATTATTAGAAATCAGCAATCAGTGTATTCACAATGAACCGCCGGTATGTACCGCCTCCTGTCCGATTCATCTGGATGTGATTGCATTTGTATCAGAGATAGAAAAGGGAGATTTTGAAAAAGCATATAAATTGCTGGAAAGCAGACTTCCGCTTCCCAGACTGCTGGGAAAGATCTGTGATCACCCTTGTGAAAGGGTGTGCTCCAGAAAGGATGCCGGAGGAAGTATTCATATTGGTGAATTGGAACGGGCAGTGATTGAACTGGGGTATAAGCCGCCGAAAAAAACAATTCCCATACCAAAGAAAAAAGGAAGTGTGGCAGTAATCGGCGGGGGACTGAGCGGACTTTGTGCGGCGGTGGATTTAAATAAAAAAGGTTATCTGGTGACAATATTTGAAAAAATGGAGCGGATAGGCGGAAGAATCTGGAATTATGAAGGAAACGGACTGTTAAAAGAGGTAATAGAAGCAGAACTGGAACGAATTGAAAGAAGCGGGATAAAAATAATCTGTGGTACTGAAGTGACGGAAGATAAACGAAAGGAACTTATGGATCAGTTTGATGCCCTGTATCTGGGAACGGGATACTGGAGCAGACAATTTTTCCCTGATCCGGTTACCTTACAAGCAGAGGAGCCGCCGTTATTTGTTGGCGGAAAGCTATCCGGGTGTCAGGATTCTGTTATATTATCTGCCAGTTCCGGAAAAAGAGCCGCGGTTTCCATTGACCGGTATATCAGTAAAAGCTCGATGACGGCTTCCCGAGAGCGGGAGGGTGTCTATCAGACATTATTGAATTATTCTGTGAATGATGAAATTTGGACGGAACCAGTTGAAAAAGAATCAGAGATATATTCCGGGAGCGAAGCACAAAAAGAAGCAGGCCGGTGCTTAAAATGTCAGTGCAATGAATGTATCAAGGCATGCAGCCATATGCAGAAGTTTGATATCACGCCCAATGCGTATATAAGAAGAATTAACCACAATGAGCGAATCATTCTTGGAACTCATTTTGCGAACAAAATGATCAATTCCTGTACGGAATGCGGATTATGCAAGGTACAATGTCCGGTTGGGATTGGAATGCAGGATATTATTCATGAAACCCGAAAGAGCATGGTGGAGCGGGGGAAGATGCCATTATCCGCCCATGATTTTGCATTGAAGGATATGCAGTTCAGCATGAGTGAGGATTGCTCGATGGTCAGAAGACAGCCGGATAAGGAACAGTCAAAGTCTCTCTTTTATTATCCTGTACTTGCATTCTCTCAATACGCGAGAGGACTGTATAAGGGATCGGGAAAGACTGGATATTTATTTTATCCAGGTTGTCAGCTGAGTGCTACGCATACGAAGTATATCGGTGAGCTGTATAAACATCTGGTGGGTGTGATCAAGGAGCATGAAGCCGAGAAAGATGTTGGTATGTATCTGGGCTGCTGTGGTGCTCCTGCGGACTGGGCAGGAAGGCAGGATCTGATGCAGGAAAATGTGAATCAGATAAAAAAGGTCTGGGAAGAGATGGATCAGCCCGTTTTTATACTGGCATGTACCAGCTGCATGAGTATGTTTGAAAAATATATGCCCATGATCCGGACCGTTTCCTTATGGGAAATACTGGACCAGTATGGTCTGCCGGAAGTTGATATTAAACAGGGAAAACGGGTCCTGAATATCCACGATGCCTGCACTGCCAGATATCATACTAAAATTCATGAGAGTGTAAGAAATATTGCAAAAACGCTGGGGTATAAGATAGAGGAACTTGATTATTCCAGAGAAAAGGCGAAATGCTGCGGTTATGGCGGTTTGGTTTCCAATGCCAATAAGGAACAGGCAGAGGCATTTGTGTCTGACCGGGTGAGTGAATCCAGTCAGGATCTTCTGGTCTACTGTGCTATGTGTAAGGATTCTCTTATGAGAGGGAATAAACGGGTATATCATATTTTGGATATTATTTATGGAAATGAATTAGAAGATGATACGCCCCAGACCATTCTTACTTTGTCAGACAGGCATAACAACAGAAGAAAATTAAAGAGAGATCTGCTGGAAGAGATATGGAAGGAAAAACAGGATATGGAAACAGGCTGTGATTTTAAAGGAATTATACCGGATGATGTTATGACCGTCATGGATGAGCGTTTTATTTTGACCGATGATGTCTGGAAGGTTGTTGATCATTCCAGAAAGTGCAACGAACGGTTCTTTATGCCAGACACATGCAATTACCTGGCCAGATTAAGACTTGAGAATGTGACATACTGGGTCCAGTATGAAGAAAAAGGAAAAGAGATTATTGTCAAACAGGTATACAGCCACCGGATGGAAATATTGGAGGAATAAAATTGGAAGCTGACAAGAATGAGAAGAATCCATGGATGTGCGGCAGATGCCAGAGAGCGCTGGTTTTAGAGAAGGTAAAAGTACGGTATCTGGAAGGTAACTTTGAAGTTGAACTTTATAAATGCCCGCAATGCAGTCAGGTATTCATTAGTGAAGAGCTGGCTTTGGGAAAGATGCTGGAGGTAGAAAAGGGATTGGAGGATAAATAATTGGAAAGCTGCAATGCTTACGAAAGCAGATGCATGAGCGATGTCATGGGCCACACACTAAGACCGGGGGAATTCAGACTGACAAAAAGAGCCGTGGAGTTTTGCCATATTACATCTGAACATAAAATCCTGGATCTGGGCTGTGGTATGGGAGCCAGTATTGGATTTTTATATCGTAATTATAATATAAAAGCGGTTGGAATCGATCCCTCTGAGAAGCTGCTGGGTATAGCAAGAGAGAATTGTCCGTCTGCCAGATTCCTGTCAGGAACAGGTGATTTTTTACCCTTTGAAAATGAGAGTTTTGATTTCGTGCTGGCAGAGTGTACGTTATCTCTTATGAATGACATTGATAAAACCTTAAGGGAAGTAAGGCGTGTTTTAAAAAGCGGAGGCTGGTTTGCCATTACCGATGTTTACGCGAAGAAACCGGATGAAGCAGAAACGTTGCAAAGCAGCCCGGTCGTAAGCTGTATGAGAGGGCTTCATGATCTGGAAAAACTTCAGAAAAACTTAACGGATCTTGGGTTTCATATCTGTATTTTGGAAGATTGCAGTAATCTGTTAAAAGAGCTGATGGTAAAAATTATTTTTCAGTTTGGATCCATGGACGTATTTTGGAATAAAGCGGCGGGAAGCCAGACTTGTGAAACGGGGACTTTATTTCAGCAGAAAATAAAGCAATGCAAACCAGGGTATTTCTTGTTGATCTGCAGAAAGGATGAGTATCATGGATGATTTGAATTTTAAAATATTTAAGCTGTCTGCATCAGGCTTTTGCTGTACCCAGGTTATGATGAAACTGGCCCTTGATGACGAAGAGAGCAATAATCATGATTTGATCCGGGCGGTACAGGGGCTTTGCAAAGGAATTGGCGGCAATCAAAAAACCTGCGGTGTTTTAACCGGAGGAATCGGAATCCTGGGATTGTATGCTGGAAAAGGCAGGGAAAACGAGTACTCAAACGAACATTTTTCACGTATGATTGACGAATTCTGCCAGTGGTTTGAAATTGAATTTGGAAGTCTGGACTGTCAGGATCTGATCGGAGTGACAAGCTTTAAGGATGGAAACCAGGCATATCAGGTAAAGTGCGGCGATATCCTTGGAAAAAGTTATTTAAAGATCTGCGAAATTCTGTTTGAATATGGATTTGACTATGGAAACAGGGAGCGGGAAGATGATGTTTGATCAATATGAAACGGAAAGCCTGTGTCCGGTCTGCCTCAAAAAGATACCTGCTTTCATACTTACTGAAAATGGAGCTTCTTATATGATGAAGATCTGTCCGGAGCATGGGCGTTCAAAATCGGTTTTGTGGCGGGGTAAAGTTTCAATGACCAGCTGGATACAGAATAAAGAAAGAGCGTTTGTTAAAAATCCCGTAACAAGTGTGAAATATGGCTGTCCATTTGACTGCGGACTCTGCGAAGAACACCGGCAGCATACCTGTACGGCTTTGATTGAAGTGACACAAAACTGCAATTTAAACTGCAGATTCTGTTTTGCAGATTCTAACACCGCAAAGGCAAAAGAACCATCCTTGGAAGATCTTCGTAATCAATATCAAACGGTTTTTAAAGTTTCCGGTAACTGTAATATTCAGCTGTCAGGCGGAGAGCCAACGGTGAGAGATGATCTTGCGGATATTGTCAGAATGGGGACAGAACTTGGATTTTCTTTTATCCAGCTCAATACCAATGGAATCCGTATCGCAGATGAGGAGGATTATGTAAGAGTGCTGAAGCAGTCAGGGCTGAGTTCGGTTTTCTTACAATTTGATGGGATAAGTGATGATATATATATAAAACTCAGGGGACGGCAGCTGTTTCAAAAGAAAGTAAAAGCAATCGAAAATTGCAGAAAGTATGGAATCGGCGTAGTATTGGTTCCCACACTGGTTCCTGGGGTTAACACAGGTCAGATTGGAGAAATAATCCGGTTTGCAATCGGGCAGGCTCCGGCGGTTAGAGGGGTACATTTTCAGCCTGTCAGCTACTTTGGCCGGATGCCTCATGCGCCTTCCGATGAAGACCGCATCACCCTGCCGGAAGTTATGGAAGAAGTAACGAAGCAAACAGGAGGAATGGTATCTGCCCAAAGCATGAAACCTCCAGGGTGTGAAAATTCTCTTTGTTCTTTTCATGGCAATTATATCATTGAAGGAAATACATTAAATCCGGTCACGAAGCGTGAAAGCTGCTGCGGTACTCAACAGGCAGAAGAAGGGGCAAAAAAGGCGAAAGCATTTGTGGCAAGAAACTGGACCGGTCATGACGGTGAAACAGATGAGCAGCAAAAGGCATCTTCTGACTGGGATATGATACTGCAAAAGATTCAGAGGAATTCTTTTAGTATCTCTGCCATGGCATTTCAGGATGCATGGAATGTCAATTTAGAACGGATTAAGGACTGTTGTATTCACGTTGTGACAGGGGATCTAAGACTTATACCGTTTTGCATATATCATTTAACCAATACGGAAGGAAGGTCTCTTTATAGAAATTCAGAAAAGGGGTCATTAAATGAAGCAGACACCGTTAGAACAATGGATCCTGGAAAAAACCCGAATCAACGAAAGAAGCAGAGAGGCACTTGAGGAATATCAAATACAGCAATTAGTAAAGACACTGCATTATGCAAAAGATAAGAGCAGATATTATAAAAGAAAGCTGGAAAAATTCGATATTGACGCTATCAAAACCATCAGTGACTTTCATGCAATACCGTTTACATACCCGGAAGATATAAAGAAAATGTCCACGGATTTTTTGTGTGTATCGGAAAAGGAAATAAAGCGTATCGTTACACTCAATACTTCCGGAACAAGCGGGGAGGAAAAACGGATCTATTTTACTGAAGAAGATTTAAATCAGACCATTGATTTTTTTAGACATGGTATGAAATGTCTGACTGATTCCTCAGACCGCGTCCTTGTGCTGCTTCCAGGAAGAGCTGACGGAAGTATTGGGGATCTCTTAAAAAAGGCACTGGCATTATCGGATATAGAGTGTATCGTTCACGGAGTCTTAAAAGATCCGGATGAAGTGGAACAGATCATAATTGAAAACAGGATATCCTGTATTGTAGGAATCCCCATGCAGATCCTGTACTTCAGCCGCCTGAAAAGTGAAATATTCGGGAAATTTATAAAAAAGGTACTGCTGAGTACGGACTATGTGCCTGATGTTTTAATCAGGGAGTTGGAACGCAGATTTCAATGTGCTGTTTTTAATCATTATGGTATGACAGAAATGGGGTATGGAGGTGGCGTTGAATGCCAGGCATTAGCAGGCTATCATCTGCGGGAAGGGGATTTATACTTTGAAATTATCGATCCGTTAACGGGAGAGCCAGTGAAAGATGGTCAGTATGGGGAGGTGGTATTTACAACCTTTCGCAGGCAGGCCATGCCTCTCATCCGGTACCGGACCGGTGATCGGGCACGTTTTTCCCCAAAACAGTGTTCCTGCAAAACGTTTTTAAGAACAATGGACAAAGTGACTGGCAGATTGACCAATAAAGTAGTATTCAGTAATTCTCAGGAGATACAATTGAGAGAGTTAGACGAGATTATTTTGAAATATGGGGAAGTGCTGGATTATACTGCTGCTTATTCTGAAACAGATACTCTGGTAATCTGCCTCACTTTATTAAATGGGAATTCATTTGCAAAGCTTCAGGAAGAAATTATTAAACAGATTCGCAGCAGGTGGAAAGTCCATGTGATTATCAGCTGGAAGCCTGACAGCAGGACTCTTAACATTACAAATAGTATGAGAAAAAGAAATATAATAAATCTGCAGAAAGGTGGGGGAAAAGATGGATGATTGTTTCGAAAAAATAATTACTTTACTGAGGGACAGACAGGATTTTGTTGTTGCGACCATTGTGAGGAAATCTGGATCCGCACCAAGAGTAACAGGAACCAAGATGATAATCAGACGTGATTTTACCTTAATCGGCTCCATTGGCGGCGGAATGCTGGAGGCTATGGTGACAAAGCTTTCAGCCGGGGTTTTTGAAAGCAGGGAATTTGTGCTGAAGGATTTTATTTTTTTAGATAAGACGGATTCTGCCATGGATATGGTCTGCGGCGGCGGTGTGAAAGTTCTGATTGAATATGTGGACCCATATGATGCGGAAGCTGTGAGAATCTACGAAAAGGCAGCTGAGCTTAAGAAGCAGGGAACGGAGTTCGTGCTGATTACAATGGTTCACGAACATATTCCGTTTATAACCGGGAAAGATAAATGGATCTGTACGGAAACTGCTTTCTATGGGGCAGAGGATTATGATGTACAACGTATTACCACTTCAATACGGGAAAAATTCAATCATATTGAGGTAGAACTGCAGGAGAAAAATGCACGGTATCTCATAGAACCATTTTACAGGTTTGAGCAGGTATGTATCATTGGAGCCGGACATATCGCACAGAAGATTGCAGCACTGACAAAAGAGTTAGGGTTTTATACGGTTGTCGTGGATGACAGAAAAGAATTTGCCAATAAAAATAGGTTCCAGACTGCAGATGAAGTAAGGGCATTGAGATCTCTTGATCATTTATCAGATAAAATCATTATAAATCATGACAGCTATATAATTATTGTAACGCGCGGTCAATCCTACGATATGAAAGTTCTCGCTCAGATGTTAAAAACTGATGCAAGATATATTGGCGTAATCGGAAGCAGCAAAAAGAGAGATTATACGTATCAGGAATTGCTGCAGGAGGGCTTTACAAAAGAAGACGTGAAACGGATTTTCTGCCCGATCGGCCTTAATATTCACGCAGAGACTCCGGAAGAAATAGCAGTCAGCATTGCGGCAGAGCTAATTAAGGTAAGAAGAGGGAAGGCATATGACAGGGGATAGGATAGCAGTTATTATAATAGCAGCAGGATATTCATCCCGGATGAATGGATTTAAACCAATGTATCAGTTTAAAGAACGTACAGCAGTAGAACGGCTGATTGATACATACAGAAGTTCCGGTATCAGGGATATTTATATTGTAGTGGGATATAACAGCACAGAACTGATCAGCCGGATAAAAGATCCGGAAGTGGTCTGGGTTATGAATGAGTCTTATGCAGAGGGGATGCTGACATCAATAAAAAAAGGAATATTGACATTGGATAAAAAAATCAGTGCATTTTTTATGCAGCCTGTGGATATTCCATTAATTAAGACAAAAACACTGGATTTTTTAACTGATACATATTATAAATGTAATAAGGGAGTAATTTATCCGGTTTTTGACAGTAAAAAGGGGCACCCTCCTCTGATCTGCTGCAAATACAGTACTCTGATCACAAGCAGTCCGGATGAAGGCGGACTGAAACAGATTCTTAAGAAGTTTGAAGACGATTCTGTATGTGTTCCGGTTTGTGACAAAGCTATTTTAATGGATATGGACCGGACAGAGGATTATGAAAAGCTTCTGGCATATGATCGGTTAAATGCTCCGGATATGGACGAATGCCAGGCAATCCGAAGGTATTATAATGTTCCGGAACCAGTCTGCAGGCATTGTGATGCAGTTGAACGTATTGCACATATGCTCTTCATGAAGTTAAGTTTGTGCGGGATCCGTTTAGATGGAGATGCTCTTTTTGCAGCGGCCCTTTTACATGATATGGTAAGATATGAAAAAAAACACGCTGCAGCAGGTGCGGATATTGTAAGATCCATGGGATATGATTTCGTAGGTGATATAATTGCAACCCATATGGATCTGGAAGTCAGAGACCGGGAACCACTGACAGAGAATGAGATTCTCTATCTTGCTGACAAGATTATTGAGGGAGACAGAATCTGCAGCCTGGATGAAAAGTTCTCTCAGGCTTTAAGAGATAAGGGAGATTCTCCAGAGGCAATTGTGAATATAAAAAAACGCTGGCAGGCGGCTAAACTAATCGTGGATAAAATAGAAAGGATTACCGGTACCGGTATTCAATATGACAAAACGCATTTATCTGATCAGGCATGGAAAGATACATACAGGAAACGAGAAGAGGTATTTGGGGATTACAGATTTGCCCTTAGTCAGGGAAGGGATTGACCAGGCAGAAGCTTTAATGGAATTCTTTCAGAATATAGCCATAGATTTCATTTTTACAAGTCCATTAAAAAGATGCAGACAAACGGCAGAAATTATATCTGGATGCAGCCGTAACGGGATAATTGAGGTACAGGAATTTAAGGAAATCAATCTGGGATTATGGGAAAATAAGCCGATGCAGATGATTAAAGGCAGTTACCCTGACGCATATGAAGAGAGAGGGAAGCATTTGTTGACGTTTCAGCCTCCCAGAGGGGAAAGCTTCGGGCAGTTGGCAGAAAGAGTACTGCCAGCATTTGAACGCATTGTGAAACAATACACCGGAAATATTATAATTATAGGACATGCGGGAGTTAACCGGACTATTTTAAGTAAGATACAGGGAATCTCCATCCATGATTTTTTCCTGATTGAACAGCCATATGGCAGTGTTTATGAAATACGATGTACGGAGGATTCCGGTTATCAGGTGGAACAATTGACAGGAAGGAGGAATAATTCGGATGAATCATAATGATTTTCGCACGATTATTGAAAGCTCACGAAAGAGGAGTATAGCGGCGGATATCAGCTGCGACCAGGTCTACAGTAAAAAAATAATCAGTAACATCGAATTACAAAAGAAATTCGCAGAAAAAAGAAATATGATTTTAACAGCCGCTCCATATATGGAGCAGTTGATTAATTTTGTTATTGATTATAATTTCTTTGTTTTATTAACTGATGGAGAAGGTTGTATCCTGAATGTATTTGGTAATGAGAAAATCCTGAATGAAGCCTTTGAACTAAAGATGGTTCCAGGTGCATACATGGATGAGGAGAGTATTGGAACTAATGCAATGGCGATTGTGTTAAAAACCGGAAGTCCCATACAATTATCAGGGAAAGATCATATTATAAAGGCCTATCACAGGTGGACCTGTTCCGGCGCACCCATAAAGGACAACCATGGAAAGCTGATTGGAGTCTTAAACCTGACGGGCTATACAGAACAGGTGCATCCCCACACTCTGGGAATGGTAATTGCTGCGTCCAATGCCATTGAAGAAATGCTGAAGGTGAAAGAGTACCATAAATTACAAAATATAAATTATAAACATATTAATACCATATTTAACTCTATGCCGGTGGCTATTGTTACTTCAGATCTGGCTGGAAATGTGAAACTATATAATAATCAGGCAACCGAGCTTTTTGGTAAAGCAGACAGTCTTATGGAAGTTACGAGGATGAATGAGCTTATTAAGAACTGGGAGTCAATGATAGAAGTCATCGTAAACGGAGAAAATGTGGAACAGGATATTAGTATTAAGAATTTCAACTGTCATCTTACGGCGAATCCTATATACAATCCTGTAGATGACAGTATAGAGATCGTGTATGTATTTGAAGAAATTAAAAAATCAAATATTCTGGCCTATTATACGTTTGATAAAATTATCGGTGAAGATCCCAATTTCCTGAAAATCGTCCAGTATGCGAAAAAAATAGCTGACAGCAAGTCAACGATCCTTATTTTGGGAGAGAGCGGTACAGGAAAAGAAGTTTTTGCCCAGTCCATACATAATTACAGCAGCAGAATGGATTCACCTTTTATAGCAATAAACTGTGGGGCAATCCCGAAAGAGTTTATGGAGCTTGAGCTTTTCGGCTATGAAGAGGGAGCTTATGCAGGAGCTAAAAAGGGAGGCAGTCAGGGAAAGTTCGAGCAGGCGGATGGCGGGACCATATTGTTTGATGAAATTGGGGCACTGCCTTTGGATATGCAGGTTAAACTACAGCGGGTATTGCAGGAAGGAATCATAACCAGGATTGGCAGTCAGAAGGCAATTCCTGTTAATGTAAGAGTAATCGCAGCTACCAACAAAGATTTAAAAAAGGAAGTGGAGTCAGGAAGATTTCGGAAAGATCTATATTACCGCCTTAATGTCCTGCCGTTATATTTACCGCCGCTGCGTGAACGAAAAAGGGATATTCCTCTTCTGATACAATACTTTATGAAGCTGATCTGTAATAAGCTTAATAAGAAAGAGGTGGAAATTCCAAAGGAATACTTAAAACAGATGATGAATTATAATTGGCCAGGCAATATCAGAGAGCTGGAAAACATCGTGGAATTGATTGTTAATTCAGAGACTATTCCTACGGAATACTTTAATCAGGAAACCGGTGATGGAGATAATGGTCAGGAAGAAGAAGTTTTGGACCTGGCGTATGTGGAGCGGGAACAACTGAAGAAAGTTCTTCAAAAGAATAACGGGAATATTACCAGAACAGCCAGTGATTTAGGAATCAGAAGGAATACGCTTTATAGTAAGATGAAAAAGTATAATATAAAAACATAATACTAATATATAATATAAATACCCATCGGATCAATGTAACGGGCAATATTGATCCGGTGGGTATTTGTGAATGAGAATTTATAAAAAAATGACAGATACCCCAAAAAAATTAAAAATATGATCGAATATAACTAGAAGAAGAGTAAATAATTTCCGGATACATGCATTTAATCCGGATAAAGGGAGGGGATAGTCCTGCGTGAACTGGATTACCTGGCTTTGGAAGCAGCACAGGATGAGAATATATTAAATTGTTTTATCGAACAGCAGGAAACGGTCATTCTGAGTATGGCATCAAGAGTTACAGGACATTTTGTAACGAAAAGTGATGACGAATGGTCCGTTGCCTTAAGCGCATTTGTTGAGGCCGTTAAGGATTATGATTTAAAACGTGGCAGCTTTTTTAATTTTGCAAAAATGGTAATAGAAAGACGGTTAATTGATTATATAAGACAGCAGAAAAAATATAGAAATGAGATAACTGTAAACCCCGTACTATTTGATTCGGATACGGCGCCAGATGAAAATGAAACTGATCACATTGGATATGCTGTTACTAAAAAATCATTGGAGTCTCATAAACAGGAAAGTCTTGCATTTGAAATCAATGCAGTAAATGAAATCCTAATGGATTACGGATTTGCCTTTTATGATCTGATAAAATCTTCTCCAAAAGCTGCGAAAACAAAAACTGCCTGCGTGAAGATCATTTCTTACTGTTTAGGAGATCCAATGGTTACCCGTGTATTGGAAGATACGAAATTATTACCTGTAAAAATTATTGAAAATAATACTAAAGTACCCCGGAAAATAATAGAGCGGCATCGAAAATATATAATAGCAGCCATAGTGATACTATCCGGAGAGTATCAGGAACTTGCTGAATATCTGCGAACCATCAGAGAGGAGATGAAACGATGAAATCAGTTGTACTTGAAATAAAGGGTAAATATGCAGCTGTTTTATCTGATGATGGCAGCATAAAAAAAGTAAAAAATAAAAATTATGGAGTGGGCCAGGAAATCTGGTCAATACAAAAGAAAGGGGACTTTATAATGAAAAAGTTATCTGTAACGAAAAAAATGGCATTATGTGCCTCCTGTGCGGCAATCATGCTTTTTAGTGCCGGTGTATGGGCTTATGCTGCACCATACTCTTATGTCAGCCTTGATGTGAATCCTTCTATAGAATATACGCTGAACCGTTTGGAACGGGTGATTAAGGTGAATGCAGTCAATGATGATGGTCAAGCCATATTGGCTGAACTGAATATGGCAGATTTAAAAAATAAGTCTATTGAAGATGCCATATCGGTAACGGTACAACAGATTTCAAATGAGGGCTATTTTAAGGAAAACAATCTTATACCGATGACAGCCACAGCCAGTGAAGCGTTAAAGGCCGGTGAAGAAACAGCTGAGCCAGTAAGAGCTACTGCCAGTCAGGCGACGGAAAACAATGGTACGGATTCACAATGGGAAAAAACAATTGATGGTGGTATTGTTATAACCGTGTCAGGCGGCAATAGTAAGGTATCCGATAAAGTCGTTTCAGAAATACGTGAGGCAGTTAAGAAAGTTGTGGCTGGATCGGTAGAAGTCGAGGTTTCCAGTGTCGGCTTAGCGCGGGTCCAGGAAGCAAGAACTTTGGGAGTAACACCTGGTAAACTGAATTTAGTAGAGAAATTAAAGTCAAGTGCCAGCGAGCCTGACAAAATCGTAATAGAGGAATGGTTAAACAGACCTGTAAAAGATATTATGAAAGAAATTAAAAAGAATAGAAAAACAGCCGTTGCAAAACAGCCTGAAACAACCAGTGGAACAGCTTCCCCATCTGATGCCGTATCAAACACGGTGAGCGAAGAAACTTCAAGCGCTGTTAAATCCCTGGAGGGAAACGGTAAAGCTGCAGACGTATCAGGGAAGATGAAGCCATCCGAGCGTATAAAACCAGATAAAGCAGAAAAGGCTCCACAAGAAAAAGAAACTGAAAAACAGTTGAAAGAGGAGATAAAGATAAATCAGGAAAGTGTTAAGCAGGAAAAGGCTGAATTAAAAGAACAGAGCAAAGAGATTAAAGAATCGGAAAGGGTACAGTCTAAGGAAGAAAAGCAGGGATCAAAAACTGACTCTGATAAAAGTTCCGATGATATAAAAGAAAAGAAGGAAACACCAGTTAAAAAATCAAATCAGGGTAATTCAAAAAAAGGTTCTTAAAGAGTTATTCAGATAAAAGTCATAAGGAAAGAAATAACAGCCGCAGAAGCAATATGATTCTATATTGTTTCTGCGGTTTCCTAATTCATAATAATATATAATTTATCAGACTGGATTAAAGTAATGCAGAATGGTATAATCATGATGTCATTTGATATCAGTTCAAGGACATGAATCTTTCTGCTAAAGGATGATAAAGATACATCTTCCCTTAGAAAATACACGAGATTGTCACCATAGTCAGGGGAACAGACTTATTATGAAGCAACCAACACTGGTTCAACAGGAGATGGTTGCTTCATTACCTGATTGACACTAAGACAATTATATCATGGGCTTAACTAAGCCTATTGAACAAGATTTATTAAGTTATCAAGCTACATTTATGTATCTTAAAAATATTATACGAGGTGTAAGAAATGATAAATCCTGAAAAAACAATTGGTAATCTGATCGATAAGCAAAATGTTTCATTTATAAGCTCCATTGATTGTAAGGGGTTCCCCAATACGAAAGCGATGCTTCCACCCAGAAAGAGAGAGGGAATAAAAACGTTTTATTTTACTACAAATACTTCATCAATGAGAGTGGGACAATACAAAGAGAACGAAAACGCATGTATTTATTTCTGTGATAAGCGTTTTTTCCGGGGAGTAATGCTTAGAGGAACCATGGAAGTTTTGGAAGATGAAGCGAGCAGGCAGATGATATGGCGCAATGGAGATACCATGTATTATCCTCAGGGTGTCAATGATCCTGACTACTGTGTATTGAAGTTTACAGCATTAGATGGACGGTATTATAGTAATTTCCATTCAGAAGAATTTAATATTGATGAACTGTTAAGAGAACAATTGCCTGAATCAAAATAGATGACTGTTTATATAGAAGAAACCAGCGGGCAGCCGAGGCTATTTCATGTTAAAAAAGAGCTTTCTGGTTCCTCAGAAAAAAATAAAATTTAAAATATAAAAACTGTTGACTTTTGTCGAAAGCTTTGGTATGATATACCTCGCCGCTGAAAACGGCGGCAAACTTCTTCCAAAAA
>NZ_JAWONS010000243.1:0-330 GCF_033342255.1 Clostridium boliviensis | reverse complement strand
CTTCATCGCTCATTTCATCGATCAACCGCTGGATATCCTCCCGGTTATGGTCTTCCAGCAGATCGAGAACCAGGGCCACCGGGTCTTCTTCTTCATCGTTCAACTGATCCCGGTACAGCGAATAAACCTCATCCACAAAGCGCATGGAAACCCCTCCTCCTCACTATTGTAGCCCATCCCGTCCTCCCCAGAAAATGCTTGAAGGAGCTACCGGCGAAAGCCCGCTCCGATTTCAAACCCGAATCCACCGGGGCACCAAACAGTCCTGCACCGATCCTGGACGCTGAAGGCGCCAGGCGAGAACATCCCGCAAAAACTCCGGCAGGAAAT
>NZ_JAWONS010000242.1:0-524 GCF_033342255.1 Clostridium boliviensis | reverse complement strand
GACGTACAACGTCCCTGTATAACAAAATATGTCCCAACACGGCAAAAAGAAAAGGAGCAACGGCTTCCACCTTCATTGTAGCCGAACCTTTCCCCCTTGACAAGATGGAAACCGCCTTCCATCATCCGGGCCAAATCATCCTTTGTCGTACCTCCGCCGGGCCATCGAGGAGGCGATTCCCAGCTCCTCCCGATATTTGGCCACCGTGCGGCGGGAGATCCGGATGCCGCCCTCCCGGAGCAGATCTGCGATCCGCTGATCAGACAAGGGCTTTTGCTTATTCTCCCTCTGAATCAGCTCCACAATACGCTTTTTCACACTTTTGGCCGATATATCTCCGGACAGGGAATCCACGCCGGACGGAAAAAAATACCGGAATGGGAAAAGGCCGCGAGGCGTTTGCACGTACTTGTTCTGCGTGGCGCGGCTGACGGTGGACTCGTGCAACCCCAACTCGTCCGCCACTTCGCGCAGGGTGAGGGGCTTCAAGTGATCGACGCCGCGATCCAGAAAATCCCTTTGTT
>NZ_JAWONS010000241.1:0-519 GCF_033342255.1 Clostridium boliviensis | reverse complement strand
TCCGCTACGCTGGAATATGGGTTTAGTAGCAGGTACTAAATCGGAAATCCGCCAGTGACTCGTTCCCCTTTAGACGAGCAGCTACATACAATAGGAAGGGAGATCGTGGACCATGACCAAATTGATGGAGGGCAAGCGCGTTTTGATCATGGGGGTGGCCAACAAGCGGAGCATCGCCTGGGCCATCGCCCGGAGCCTGCACAGCCACGGCGCGGAGCTGGCCTTCACCTACCAGGGCGAACGGCTGGAACGGCGGGTGAGGGAGTTGGTGGACGCGGAGATGCCCGGCTCTCCCCTGATTGAATGCGATGTCACTTCGGACGAACAAGTGCGTGCCGCCTTCGACAAGATCGGCGAAGTCTGGGGACGCCTCGACGGGCTGGTGCACTGTATCGCCTTCGCCAAGGCCGAGGATTTGGAAGTTCCCTTCGTGGAAACGTCCCGGGACGGCTATGCCCTGGCCCAGGATGTCAGCTCCTACTCCCTGGTGGCCTGCGCCCGTGCCGCCAAGCCCCTGAT